>JAGCCD010000113.1 GCA_017651785.1 Bacteroidales bacterium | reverse complement strand
GGGCATTGCCGGTGGCGAACCAGTCACACATCTGGCGTGCGGCGGCAAGACCGGCGTTGATGTTGGCCTCGGATGTCTGGGCGCCCATTTTCTTGGGTGTGGCGAAGACGCGCAGACCGAACTGCTCCCGCAGGGCGGCGTAGTTGTCCGGAGCCACATCGGTGACATACATAATGTCCGGACGGTCTTCCAGAGCCTTGCGGAGGCCTTCCTCGTCTATGACCTCCTTGCGGGCGGTGTTTACGAGAGTGGCACCCTTGGGCATGCTGGTTATAAGGTCGTAACCTATGCTGCCGATGGTCTGGGGTGTGGCGGGGATGTGGATGCTCACGAAGTCCGAGGTGGCGTAAAGCTCCTCAAGGGACGCCGCGGGTTCCGCTCCGCCGGAGATGATCTGCTCTGCGCTGAGGAACGGGTCTATGGCCTTGACCTTCATACCCAGGGCCTTTGCCTTGGCGCCCACCAGACGGCCTACGTTGCCGAAGGCCTGGATGCCGAGGGTGCGGCCGCTGATTTCCCTGCCGGTTGCGGGGGTGAACTGGGTGCGGGCCATATAGATCATCATGGCGACGGCGAGTTCCGCCACTGCGTTGGAGTTCTGGCCGGGGGTGTTCATTACCACGATGCCGCGTGCTGTAGCCGCTGCAAGGTCTACATTGTCGAATCCGGCGCCTGCGCGGATGACTATCTTGAGCCTGGGAGCGGCCGCGATGACCTCTGCGGTAACCTTATCTGAGCGGATGATGAGGCCGTCGGCGTCTGCCACGGCGTTTACCAGGTCTGCCTGCTCTGCGTATTTCTCAAACAGCACGACGGTGTGGCCTGCGGCCTCGAGTATCTCTTTGATGCCGTTCACGGCAACTGCCGCAAAGGGCTTCTGGGTTGCGATTAGTACCTTCATGACCCTTAAATGTGAAGCTTCTCGAATTCTTGCATGCAGCTTACCAGAGCCTCTACGTCTTCCTGGGTGCAGGCGTTGTAGAGGGATGCGCGGAAACCGCCCACGGAACGGTGGCCCTTGATGCCCACCATACCGCGGCTCTTTGCGAAGGCGAAGAACTCGTCCTGAAGGTCTTCCTTGCCCTCTGCCATCACGAAGCAGACGTTCATAATGGAACGGTCTTCCTTGTCTGCGGTGCCGCGGAACAGGGAGTTGCGGTCTATCTCTGCGTACAGGGTATCTGCCTTCTTGACATCTATTGCGTGGATGGCGTCTATGCCTCCGATGCCCTTGAGCCACTTAAGGGTCTCATTCATCACGTAGATGGAGAACACGGGAGGAGTGTTGAACATGGAGCCCTTGTCTATGTGGGTGCGGAAGTCAAGCATCGTGGGGATGTAGCGGCTCACCTTGCCGAGGAGATCTTTCTTGATGATGAAGAATGCAACGCCTGCAGGGCCGGCGTTCTTCTGGGCGCCGCCGTAGATCATGGCGTACTTGCTCACGTCTACCCTGCGGCTCAGGATGTCGGACGACATGTCTGCGATGAGGGGGACGGGGCTGTCGATATCGGTCTTGATCTCCGTTCCGTAGATGGTGTTGTTGGTGGTGATATGCAGATAGTCTATGTCTGTGGGGATCTCAAAGCCCTTGGGGACGTAGCAGTAGTTGCGGTCTTTGGAGCAGGCGATGGCATAGGCTTCTCCAAGGCCCTGGGCCTCTTTGAGAGCCTTGTGGGCCCAGACACCGGTGTCAAGGTACGCCGCTTTCTTTTCAAGGAAGTTCATGGCGACGTACAGGAAGCCGAGGCTTGCGCCGCCGCCCAGGAAGACCACCTCGTAGTCTTCCGGAATATTGAGGATCTCTTTCCAGAGGGCCCTGGTCTCCTCCATGGTTTCTTCCCATTCTTTGGTGCGGTGGGATATGGAAATGAGGGAAACGCCCGTGCCCTTGAAATCTTTGAGGGCCTCGATTGCACGGTCTATTGCCACCTGGGGAAGGAGGCAGGGACCTGCGTTGAAAACATGTAATTTGGTCATAGTGTGTTTATAATTGGGTTGCAAAATTAGATATTGCCGAGATTCTTTCCAAAAAATCTTTCCTGAGCGTATCGCGCACGCGCAATTCCAGCGTGCAAGACTCTCCCCACTCCCTCGCCCTCTGGGGGAGATCCATGTCTTTTACTAGCTTCATCACGGCGGGCATTGAGTCGTAGCCAAAGCCCACGCGATACCAGCTGCCGGCCACCTTTTCTATGGTTTTGGCATTGCCCAGGGCGTCTGCAGCGGCGGTTTTGTATGCCCTGATGAGACCGGGGACGCCCAGCTTTATGCCGCCGAAATAGCGCACCACCACCATGAGAACGTCGCTCAGGCCCTCTGAGTCTATCTGGCCCAGGATGGGACGGCCGGCGGTGCCGGCGGGCTCGCCGTCGTCGGACGCGCGCCACACCGCGCCATCCACGCCCAGGCGCCAGGCGCAGCAGTGGTGGCGGGCGTCGTGGTAGCGGGCGCGCAGAGCGGCCAGCAGGGCGCGGGCCTCATCTTCTGTTTCTACGGGGTAGGCAAAGGCTAGAAAACGGCTTCCCAGCTCCTTATAGAGGCCTTCCGAAGGGGCGGCGATGCTGCGGTAAACATCGGCTGGTGCAGAAATATCCGTCTTCACACGCCAAATTTAGTGAATTATTTTTATCTTCGCATACTGAAATACAAGGAGACAGAATTATGGTTTGCACCTATCGCGTCACCCTGGAGGGAATCAAGGGGTTTTACAGGGTCTACAGGATCAGTTCGGACAATTCACTTTACACGTTTCACAAACAGTTGCGTGCAGACCTTGAGTTTACCGTAGACCAGCCCATCCTCTTCAAGGCGTTCGACGCGGCGGGCAACGTGGTGGCCCGTTATGCCCTCACAGACATCGGCTTCGGCACGGTAGACGCCATATCCGTGGGCCACACGGTTAAAGAGGGCATCGTGAAATTCGTCTATTTCTACGACATCGCAGCCCGCAAGAGCGTCACCATCACCCTGGAGGCAGAAGAGCCCGGCACCGTCGCCGGCCCCACCCTGGTGGAGTCAAAGGGTCCCGTCCCCCTCGAGTTCGAAAACGGCTACGTCGCATTCGAGGACCTTCCCCAGCAGCGCCGCATCCTCCCCGGAGAAGCCGGAGAAGAAGATGACGACGACGAAGACGACGAAGACTCCGACGAAGACAAGGAAGAGGAAGAAATAGTCTACGACGATCAGGAAGACTGACGCTGGCGCACAGCCTCAAACAGCAGAATAGCTGCAGAGACAGACACATTCAACGAATCCGCAGTCCCAAGCATGGGAATGCGGATATGTTTTGTGGCCGCCTCCCTCCACACCTGGGAAAGACCGGTGCTCTCAGTTCCCATAACAATTGCCACCCCGCTGCGGAAATCGCAGTCGTAGTACAGGGAAGAGTCTTGCAGCTGAGCGGTCAAGATATTGATACCCTTTGATTTAAGCCACTTGATAGCTTCTTCGGACGTGCACGCCACCGCAGGCACCGTAAAGCACGCGCCGGTGGATGAACGTATGAGGTTGGGGTTCCACAGGTCCGTGAGCGGGTCGCAAACCAGCACGGCGTGGGCACCTGCGGCGTCTGCGCTGCGAAGCACCGCGCCCAGGTTGCCCGGCTTTTCCACGCTCTCCAGCACCACAATGAGCGGATTCTCCGGAAGTACCAGGTCTTCCAGACGCCTCTGCGGCACCCGCACCTCCGCTATAATCCCCTCTGTACTACCTCTATAAGCTACTTTTTCGTAAATATCTTTACTGATGCAAAAAGTTTTGCATATAACATTCTGTCCAGCAGATTCTGAGGCAGTACCTTCGAAAACAGTGGCCGCCCGTGGCCGCTTGAACGGGAGGGGCCCGCAATTTTTCGAAGGAAAATTGTGGGAGGGATGGAGCGAAGCGGAAGTTTTCGAAGGTACTACCTCAGAATCAGCCGCTCCGTAAAGCTCCTGACAGACGAAAAGCGTGTCGATACGGAAGCCGGCGGCGATGCAGCGGTCTATCTCCCGGCGGCCCTCAACCACAAAAAGGCCGGTCTCCCGCCGCAGGGACGAATCTTTCTGCAGGGCGAGGAGACGTTTGACCTTGGGATTCTGGGCCGAGCTTATGACTTCCGGCTGCATGCGGCGCTATTCTGCAGACTCTTCTTTCTGCTTTGTCTTTTCCGGCCTCATCTGGGGGAAGAACAGGACGTCCTGGATGGTGGTCTGCCCCGTCATGAACATTGTGAGGCGGTCTATACCCATTCCAAGTCCGGAGGTGGGAGGCATGCCGTACTCGAGGGCGCGCACGAAGTCCATGTCTATGTACATCGCCTCGTCGTCTCCCTTGGACTTGAGGGCGGCCTGCTCCTCGAAGCGCTCAAGCTGGTCTATGGGATCGTTGAGCTCGGAGTAGGCGTTTGCCAGCTCCTTGCCGCACACGAAGAGCTCGAAGCGCTCGGTGAGGGTGGGGTCTGTGCGATGGCGCTTGGTGAGGGGCGACATCTCTACGGGGTAATCGATTATATAGGTGGGCTGCACGAGCTTCTCTTCGCAGAAGGTGCCGAAGATAGCATCTATCAGCTTGCCCTTGCCCATTGAAGGCTCGATGTCTACTCCGAGGCGCTTGCAGGTGGCGCGAAGCTCGTCCTCGTCCATACCCTTCACGTCCACTCCGGCGTATTCCTTTATGGCGTCCAGAATGGGGAGGCGGCGGTAAGGACCGGCAAAGTCTACCTCCTCTCCGGCGATGTTCACCTTTGTGGTGCCGTTTACGGTGAGGGCGATCTTGCGGAGCATCTCCTCAACGAAGGCCATCATCCAGTTGTAGTCCTTGTACGCCACGTAGATCTCCATGCAGGTGAATTCGGGATTGTGGGTCTTGTCCATTCCCTCGTTGCGGAAGTCTTTGGCAAACTCGTATACGCCGTTGTAGCCGCCCACGATCAACCTCTTGAGGTACAGCTCGTTGGCGATACGGAGATAGAGAGGGATATCAAGCGCGTTGTGGTGCGTAACGAAGGGCCTGGCGGTAGCGCCGCCGGGAATTCCCTGCAGGATGGGGGTCTCTACCTCAAGGCAGCCCGCGGCGTTGAAGTACTCGCGCATTGTGGCGATAATCCTGGCCCTCTTCACGAATACGTCCTTTACCTGGGGATTCACGATGAGGTCTACGTAGCGGCGGCGGTAGCGGAGTTCAGGGTCCGTCACTGCGTCGAACACCTGGCCCTCGGCCTCCTTTACGATGGGGAGCACGCGGAGCGACTTGCTAAGGAGCGTGAGCTCCAGCGCGTGCACGCTCAGCTGGCCTGTCTGGGTGATGAAGGCGAAGCCCTTTATGCCGATGATGTCGCCGATCTCAAGGAGCTTCTTCCAGACCGTGTTGTACATGGTCTTGTCTTCTCCGGGGCATATTTCGTCCCGCTTGACATATATCTGGATGCGTCCGCTCTCGTCCTGCAGCTCGCCGAAGGATGCGGCGCCCATTATACGGCGGCTCATCAGGCGGCCTGCGATGCAGACGGAGGAGAAATTGCCCTCCTCGGGGTTGTATCCTGCTGTGATTTCTGCGGCCGAGGCGTTTACGGGATACTCTGCCGCGGGATAGGGCTCTATGCCCAGTTCTCTGAGCTTCGCCAGCGATTCGCGGCGAATCTGCTCCTGTTCGCTAAGTTCTATGTTCATGACGGTACAAAAGTACGAAAAAAATTGGTATATTTGTGGGCTAAGTACTGATGACCTATGACCAGGGAATGCAAATGGATTGTTAAAGAGCGGGCAGACGCCGCCAAGGTGGAGAAACTCTCCGCCGAGGTAGGCATAGACCGCGTCCTTGCAGACCTGCTGGTCAAGCGCGGGGTAGAAACCTTCGACCAGGCGCGCTCCTTCTTCCGCCCCGCCCTGGAAGACCTCCACGACCCGTTCCTCATGAAAGACATGGACGCCGCCGTAGAAAGGCTTCACCGCGCCATCACCACCGGAGAAAAAATCCTCGTATACGGAGACTACGACGTAGACGGCACCACCGCCGTTGCTCTCGTGTACTCGTTCATAAACCGCTTCACCTCGGCCGTAGACTTCTATATTCCAGACCGTTACGACGAGGGTTACGGCGTATCGTACAAAGGCATAGACTGGGCCTTCGAGGGCGGCTTCGGCCTCATCATCACGCTTGACTGCGGCATCAAGGCCACAGACAAGGCGGAATACGCCAGGTCCAAGGGCGTAGACATGATTATCTGCGACCACCACCTTCCCGGAGAATCACTTCCCGACGTAGTGGCCGTGCTTGACCCCAAAAGGGAAGACTGCAACTACCCCTTCGACGACCTGTCGGGCTGCGGCGTGGGCTTCAAGCTCGTCCAGGCATATTCCAAGCGCTACGACGTCCCGTTCGAGAGCCTCATCCCCCTGCTTGACCTGCTGGTAGTGAGCATCGCGTCGGACCTCGTTACCATGGTGGGAGAAAACCGCACCCTTTCCCACTTCGGCCTCAAGCAGCTCAACGAAGACCCCCGCAAGGGCCTTCTGGCAATGATAGTGCTCTCCAACCTGGAGCCCGGACACATTGGAATAGACGACATAGTCTTCAAGATCGGCCCCCGCATCAACGCCGCGGGCCGAATGGAATCCGGCCGCCTGGCCGTAGAGCTCCTCACCTGCACCCAGCAGGACAAGGCAATGTTCCTCGGAGAGAAGATCAACGAGAACAACAACGACCGCAAGAGCATAGACCGCGAGGTCACCAAAGAGGCGCTTGAAATGGTAGAAAGCGGCCGCTGCCTCGCCCGGGAAAATGCCACCGTGGTATACAACCCCAAGTGGAGCAAGGGCATAGTGGGAATAGTGGCCTCGCGCCTTGTAGAGGCATACTACAAGCCCACCGTAGTGCTCACCAAGTCCAACGGATTCGTAACGGGAAGCGCCCGCAGCGTTGCGGGATTCGACCTGTACGAGGCCATAGAAAGCTGCGCAGACCTGCTGGAGAACTTCGGCGGCCACGTATACGCCGCCGGCCTCACCCTCAAGGAAGAGAATCTTCCCGAGTTCGCCAGCCGCATAGACGCCTTCATCTCGGGCAAAATAACCTCGGATATGCTTGTTCCGGTGGTAGACATAGACGCTGTGCTTGACTTCTCCCAGATCACGCCCAAGTTCTTCCGCATCCTAAAGCAGTTCCAGCCATTCGGCCCCGGCAACGGCAACCCCGTCTTCTGCACCGAGAACGTATACGACGCCGGCAACGGCCGCAAAGTGGGAGCGGGCGGCATGCACCTCAAGCTGGACCTCATCCAGGAGTCGCAGCCATACCACCAGATTGCCGCCATAGCATTCAACATGGCCGATTACTACGACTACATAAAGTCGGGCAATCCGCTTGACGTCTGCTATTCCATTGTGGAAAATTATTACCGCGGCAACTCCACCATACAGCTCCGCGTAAGAGACCTCAGGGAAAGGGAGGAACTCATTTAAGTTCAGAATCTTTCTATCTTGAGGTGCTGGATCTTATAGGTATTTACCTTGAAACTCAGGAAAATGGTGACGGTGAAGGTTTCTCCGCCCGCCTTGAGCGTGCCTAGGGCGTACTTCATGCCGGCACGTCCCGAGGTGTGGTCTATGTTGAAGCTGCGGGGGGTATAATTGTCGAAGAAAGTCTTGACTATCTGCTTGGCCTGGGCGCGAGAGGCGTCGCTTTCACGCGAAAGGATGGCTATCTCAAGATTGTCTGCAAACCAGGCGGAAAGGGCCTCGGCGTTGCCGGAAGCGATGTATTTGCTTATAGGGATAAGGACGTCGTCCGTGCTGGCCTGGGAGGCTGACACGTTTACCACGCCGCCGGCGAAAGACTTCTGGGCGGCGGCAGGGATGCCCGCAAGCAAAGCGGAAAGCACTGCGAACACAATACGGAAATGCTTCATACCGAGCGCAAATCATTGCAAATATCAAGCCAGTTTCTTATTTTTGCAACGTATGCACATCACGCTGCTCACTATGGGAAAGACGGACGTTTCCTGGGTAGCCGAGGGTTTGAAGATGTATGCCTCCCGGCTGGTCCACTACGTGCCGTTTTCCATCAACGAGATTCCCTCCCTCAAGGGAACCGGCTCCCTGAGTGCGGACCAGCTCAAAACCCGCGAGGCGGCGGTGCTCCTCAAGGCCGTCAAGCCGTCCGATACCGTGATCCTGCTTGACGAGCACGGCGAGGAATACACCTCCGTGGGCTTTGCAGACCGCCTTCAGCGCTGGCTCTCGGCCGGAAAGAACCTCGTTTTCGTGATCGGCGGGGCGTTCGGATTCGCTCCCGAGGTGTATGCCAGGGCCGACGGAAAACTGTCACTTTCAAAAATGACAGCCTCCCATCAGCTTGTGAGAACGATTTTTGCAGAGCAACTCTACCGTGCCTTCACGATACTGAAGGGAGAACCTTATCACAATGAGTAAGAACCCGCGTTTTCTCGACATACTCGTACCGGTGCTGGTGGCCGCCAGCGCCCTTCTGCTCCTGATCGCAGTGGCGAAACCCCGCTCGGTGGGCGACACCCGCTCCGCCGCCGCAAAGGTAGAGAGGCATCTGGAGCGCCGCATGGCCAAACTGGACCGCTACATAGACCGTCCCCAGGCAAAACTGCCGGAAGACATGGTCATCTACACCTATACGGACGACACCCTGCGCTCCTGGCGCGGCCGCTTCCCTCTCCTGAACGACCGCATCAGCTCACGCCTAATGGTTCAGAGGCTCGTGAGCCCGCGCGCCAACATAGACTCTCCCCTGAGCTACGCGGGTCCCGATCCCATCCTGCTCAACATGGGCCCCAGCTGGTATCTGGTCAAATCCCTGAACGACAACGGCACCCGCATCATCGCCGGCCTGCTCATAATGAATTCGCTGGATACCCGTAACCCCGGAGGCATCAACCGCCGCTTCCATACGGGCCAGCACTATTCCATCCGCGCCCTTACCTCAAGCGAGGGCAGCCCGGTGTTCCTTGGCGAACGCCCCGTCTTCAAGGTAACATACGACTCGGGCTCGGTTGCCGTAATGGCCAATCCCCTGCTGGTCTGGCTCTCGCTGGCGTTTTTCCTGTCGGCATCGCTGCTTTTCGTGTTTATGCGGCGCACGCGCCTGCGCGCCCTGGTCTCTTGCGTCTTCATTATCGCAGCCACACTGGCTATGTATTTCTGGGGCAGAGGGTTACGCACGGAACTGGCGGTCTTCTCCCCTATGGTGTACGCCGGAAGCGGCTTCCTGTATTCGCTGGGAGCCGTCATCCTGGTGAACATCACCATACTGCTGTGTTCCGTGAGTATCTATCTTGCCCGCAGGGACATATGGGCGGCTGTACGCTCAAAGGCGCTCACCTGGATACTTGTCGGCCTGGACATTGCGGCGCTTATACTTCTGTGCGTCTACACGCACTACACACTCAAGAGCATAATCCTCAACTCGGGCATCACGCTTGAGCTGTACAAGCTTGGCGGCGTTTCGTGGTACACGCTTCTCGTGTACTCGTCCATGCTGAGCATGCTGGCGTCGTTACCGCTGCTAATACAGCTTCTTCAGCCCATCAACTCGCGGCTCCTTGGCAGGCACGTCAATATGTTCGACCGTCGCCCGCGCACCATCTTCGCCAGCGCGGTGGCGGTGTATATGGTAGCAACTACCGCAATCCTGGGTTTCTCCAAGGAGCAGAACCGCACAGGGGTTTGGGCCGAGCGCCTTGCCGTAGACAGGAACATCAACCTGGAGCTGCAGCTCCTGAGGGTAGAACGCCGCATCCCTGAGGACGCCGTAATCACCACTCTTTCCGGCATCGAGGGCACAGAGGGCATAATCCGCAACAGGATAGTAGACAATTACCTGCTGAGCGTGTCGCAGGACTGCTCCATAGGCGTGCAGATCTTCCGGGACGAGAATTCCCCCGAGTTCGCCGCTCGCCTTACGGAGCTCATGCAGGAAGGCACGCCTATAGCCGAGGGCTCCGCATTCGCATCCATCCCCACAGACGACGGCCCCTCCCGGTACGTAGGCGTGTTCCGCTTCTCCGTGAGCGGTCCGTATTCTTACCTGTTCCTTGACGTAGAGCAGCGCGCCATCACCGGCAAGGGTTACGAGAGGCTCCTTTCAATGTCTGCCGGCGGCAGGATGACCATCCCCCGCATCTACTCGTACGCCCGCTACACCGGTTCCGCGCTCAAGTCGTTCAGGGGCACATACCCCTATTCCACCAGGATGGACGACTGGCTCAAAGTTTCCGTCTACAACGACGGCATGCGCCATTATACGCGGGACGGCTACGAGCACTTCGTGAGCGTCGTGGCTCCGGACGAGTCGGTAATCATATCCAGGCGCAGCTCTGCCAGCTTCAGCTATATCATCGCCGGCCTTATACTTGCGCTGGCCATGTACTTCTTCCTGGGAGCGTTCAGGCCCTGGAACCGGGAGCGTCCGGATAAAGAGGTCACTTATTTCCGCTCGCGCATCTCGATGATACTGCAGGTGTCGCTCATCCTGTCGCTCGTAGTAATGGCCGCCGCCAGCGTTGCCTTCGTATACCGGCGCAACGAGGCCAATCAGCGGGCAATAATGTCGGAGAGAATCAACTCTATACAGCTCCAGGCCCAGAACGGCATGCGCGACCTGAAAGACTCCGACGTCCCGGGCGGCGCCGAATTCGCAGCCCTGATACGCAGCGTCTCTGACAACACCGGCTCCGACATAAGCGTCTACGGCATAGACGGCCGTATATTGCTCAGCACCAACCCCGAGGTTCTGGACCACCTCATCCTCGGATACCGGATAGAGGCCGAGGCGCTGAAAGAGATCCTCACCCTCAACAAACGCTACTGCATCCTCAAGCAGGGACGCGGCCTGAGGCACTACTACAATATGTATATGCCTCTGTCCGACCCCGAGGGCCGTCAGATAGCCATCCTCTGCTCCCCTTACGTGCAGAACGGCTACGACTTCGAGCGCGACGCCATAATGCACCTTATGTCCATAATCGCCGTTTTCCTGCTGCTGTTCATACTGGCGCGGCTTTCCGAGTCGGCTTTACTGGACAGCGTCTTCCAGCCGCTGAGCGTTGTGCGGGCCAGCATGAGCAGGGCGGGACGGGGATCTCTGGAGCATATCTCCTACAACCGCACCGACGAGATTTCCGCTCTCGTAGACACATACAACCGTATGGTAGACGAGCTGAAAGACAGCAGCGATCGGCTTGCCCACGCAGAGCGTGACAAGGCCTGGAGCGCAATGGCACGCCAGGTGGCGCACGAAATCAAGAACCCGCTCACGCCCATGAAGCTCCAGATACAGAGGCTCATACGCCTCAAGCAGAAGGGAGACCCCACCTGGGTTGACAAGTTCGACGAGGTGAGCAAGACGCTGCTTGACCACATAGACATCCTCACGGAGACGTCCAACGAATTCTCCACCTTCGCCCGACTGTACACCGAGGAGCATACAGAGTTCGACCTTGACGTCCTGCTGCAGGAAGAGATATCGATGTTCTCGGGAAGGGAGGACATAACCTTCAACTATATGGGCCTTTCAGGCGCAATGATAAGCGGACCCCGCCCCCAGCTCACCCGCGTCATAGTGAATTTGCTGGGCAACGCCGTACAAGCCTTGGAGAACACTCCCGGAGCCTGCATAAACGTCTCCCTGCGCCGCTCCACGCGCGAAGGCTTCTATGATTTTGTGGTTGAGGACAACGGCCCGGGCGTATCGGAAGAAAACCGTTCCCGCCTCTTCACCCCCAACTTCACCACAAAGAACGGCGGCTCAGGCCTCGGCCTCGCCATATCGCGCAGCATACTGGAAAGCTGCGGAGCCACCATCGGGTACACGAAATCCTTCACGCTGGGAGGAGCGTGCTTCACGGTTACTTATCCGGCAGGGGTTTAAAGGACGTAATCCCTTATGTTCTGGGCAGAGATTTCTGAATCTCCCAGGATGAGGAGGCGCTCAACCACGTTGTGCAGCTCGCGGATATTGCCCTTCCACGAGCGCTCCTGAAGGAGTTTTACGGCCTCGGCAGAGAAGGTCTTGCGGGGCATCGCCGTCTCGTTGCAGATCTTTTCCACAAAGTAGTCTACCAGCAGGGGGATGTCTTCCTTGCGTTCGTCCAGGCTGGGGACGTGGATTACGATGACGCTCAGACGGTGGTAAAGGTCTTCGCGGAAGTTGCCTTTCTCTATTTCTGCAAGCAGATTCTTGTTGGTTGCGGCCACAACGCGTACGTCTACCTTTATGTCTGCATCAGATCCGACGCGCGAGAGCTTGTTCTCCTGCAGTACACGGAGCACTTTGGCCTGGGCGGCGAGTGACATGTCGCCTATCTCGTCCAGGAAGAGGGTGCCTCCGTCGGCCTGCTCGAACTTTCCCTTGTGCTGGCGTATTGCCGAGGTGAAGGAACCTTTCTCGTGGCCGAAGAGCTCGCTCTCTATGAGTTCGGAGGGGATGGCGGCGCAGTTTACCTCTACGTATGGCTGGGCGGCGCGGTCGCTAAGGGCGTGCAGGCTGCGGGCCACGAGTTCCTTGCCCGAGCCGTTGCCGCCAGTAATTAGCACACGGGCGGGGGTGGGCGCCACTTTCTCTATTATTTCCCTCACGCGGGCTATGGCCGCGGACTCTCCCACCATGCGGTCTGTTCCGTAGGCTTTCTTCTTGAGGATTCTGGTCTGGGCGACGAGCTTGGTCTTGTCTGTGGCGTTCTTTACGGTGATGAGGATGCGGTTAAGGTCAAGCGGCTTCTGGATGAAGTCGAACGCACCCTTCTTGATGCAATCCACCGCGGTGTCTATGTCGCCGTGACCCGAAATCATGATGATAGAGGCCTCGCAACCCTCTTCCACAAGTTTCTGCAGCACTTCCACGCCGTCCATCTCGGGCATCTTGATGTCGCAGAATATGGCGTCGAAACTCTCCGCCATGGCCGCTTCATAGCCCTGCTTGCCGTTCTCTGCCAGCGACACGGTGTGGCCTTCGTATTCGATAATCTCCTTGAGCGAATTGCGGATTGCCCTTTCGTCGTCTATGATGAGTACTTTCACGTTAAGTCGGTTATTTATTCTTGCAAATGTAGTCATTTTTTTGAGTATCTTTACGGAAAATTGACTCCGCATGAAACAACAACCGCAAATCATTATAGCCATCGACGGTTATTCATCCACGGGCAAAAGCTCGTTCGCAAAACTCATTGCAGAAAAGCTCGGTTACATCCACCTCGACTCGGGTGCGCTCTACCGTGCAGTGACCCTCTACGGCCTGCGCCGCGGCGCCATCGGAGACGGCAAGATAGACGAAGACGCCCTGGTGGCACT
>JAGCCD010000112.1 GCA_017651785.1 Bacteroidales bacterium | reverse complement strand
GGACTGACGATCCCACCAAGGACGACTCTGCACGCAACTTCGGAGAGGCCCTCATCAGTGCCGCCGACCACGGCGCAGTGATTGCCAACAACAGCTGGGGCAATGATTACGATACAGAAGAAGCGGCCATGGCGTCCAGCGTTGGCGGCATGAAATCGGCCATAGACTACTTTACCAAGTACGCAGGCCTTGACGCAAACGGCAATCAGGTCGGGCCCATGAAGGGCGGACTTGTAGTATTCGCCGCAGGAAACGAGGGCTCGAAGATCGGCTGGCCCGCAGCATATGAAGGTTGCCTTTCCGTGGGCTCCGTGGCTCCCGACTTTACCCGTGCAGACTATTCCAACTACGGTGACTGGGTAGATATCGCCGCCCCCGGCGGATCCGTCCACTACGATACCGGAACCGTTCTCAGCACCACTCCCGGTAACCAGTATGCCGGATTCCAGGGCACGTCTATGGCATGCCCGCACGTGGCAGGCGTCGCCGCCCTCATAGTGTCGCAGTTCGGGGGTCCCGGCTTCACCTGCGAGATGCTTTGGGAGCGTCTGGTAAACGGTGCCAATTCCAAATCCATCGCCCGTGCAGCCCAGATCGGTCCGCTTCTGGACGCACTTGGAGCTATGTCTTACGGCAGCACCGAACCGCCCAGGAACGTCGCCTCCCACACCGCGTCCACCCGCTCCAACTTTATAGACTTTACGTGGCAGGCAGTGAGCGATCCGGACGATGTGGTCGCCTTCGGCTATACTATGCTCGCAGCCAAAGACCGTTCGCTCCTTACCGGCATAGACCTCAAGAATATCCCTGCAGGAGTCAAGAGCGCCGTTGTTTACGGAGAATCGGCTACGCCCGGAACCACTCTTGAGGGCGCCATTTCCGGCCTTGACTTCAATGAGAAATATTACACTGCGGTTTCCGCCTTCGACTACAGCCGCAACTATTCGGCCCTCTCGCCCATTATAGAGGTGCAGACCGGCGGTAATTCAAATCCCGTCATAGAGCTTTCAAGCCCCGGCCCGGTGTCTCTCAAGGCGTTTGAGACATTTGCTACGGACGTGCTTGTGTCAGATCCCGACGGCCACGCCGTCACGCTTGAGTTCGTTCCCGGTTCCGAAGCTGCAACGCTGCAGAACACCGGAGACAACAAGTACCGCCTGACCTTATCCGGCAAAGATGCAGACCCTGGCAAGTACGTGGCCAAGTTCACGCTTACAGATGAGTATAAGGCGGTTACCACCCTTCCTCTGGAGTATGAGATACAGCCCAACCACGCTCCTGTGCCTGCCGGCAATATGGAGAATCTGGTCTTTGAATCTCTGGGCGCCAAGATGGAGCTCGAGATGGCGGATTATATCTCAGACCCCGACGGAGAGCAGCTCACCTATATCATAGATGCCACACCCGTGGGCATAGTGCACCTCAATCAGGTAGGAGATGTTCTCAATCTCACCACGCTTGACTACGGCCTGGCGCACGTAATGATTACAGGTACCGACGTCAAAGGGGAGAAGGCCACCATCGACCTCAAAGTCCTGGTGCGTGATCCCGCCTCGGCTCCGGACGTATATCCCACTCAGGTTACTGACAACCTTACTGTTTCAGACGGCTCCGAGAAGCAGCTTGACATAACCATCTGCAATGCTGCAGGTGCTGTATTGTATAGCCAGTCAATTACTTGTGACGCTTTTGAGCCGGCAGTGATAGACATGCACGGCTGGGCTCCCGGACGCTACAGCGTTAAAGTGGTATCCGAGGGAAAGACATACTCGTATAACATCGTAAAGATCTGACGCCATGAAAAAGATTGTAACCTTTGCTGCTTTTATTCTTGCAGTCAGTTCTTTACACGCCCAGGACGCCGCCGGCGTGGCAATGCCATTCAGCGTCATCCCCCGTACTGTGAGTTCACTTTCAACCGGAGCCACCGGGGCGTTTGACGACGCATCGCTGAGGGTATTCGGAGAAGAGAAGTTCGACGCATCCCTTTCCTGGTACTCGTGGGCTCCTTCTTCTACGGCCTCCAACAATATCAACGCAGATATTTTTGCTAAGCTTGGCCAGAGGCTCGGCCTCACCGCCCAGTTTGCGCTTGACAACGGTCAGAAATACGACATTTACAACAGCACCGGCACCAAGGGCGGCTTCTATGTGCCAAAGGACATGATGATAAAGCTGGGTGCGTCTTTCCGCATCCTTCCGTCACTCAGCGCCGGAGCAACCCTTCGCTATATGAGCAGCTCGCTCACCGCCAAGAACACTTATTCAGCCTTCGCGGCAGATGTAATGGCGGCCTATGAGCTTGGCTCTGCGCACTTTGCCGCCGGCGTAACAAACCTCGGCACTCCCGTAAAGTCCGCTGATGGCACGTCATTCGGCCTTCCCGCCGCTGCAACCCTGGCAGGGAACTACGCCCTGTCTTTTGCGGAAAAGCATGCTGTAGACTTCAGGCTCCAGGGAGACTGGTTCTTCAAAGGCGGCCTCTGCGCCCGCGTGGGAGCGGAATACGCTTTTGCAGACATGGTCTTCGCCCGCCTGGGCTATTGCTATGGCGGCAACAGCCCCATGCCTTCCTTCCTCTCCGTCGGATTGGGTGCCAAGTTCGCGGGAGTGAGCATAAACGCAGCGTACCTCCTTGGGTCGCAGACCGTCGGAGGCACGCTGGCCATAGGAGCAGGATACTCGTTCTAAGAGAACTTAAATCCCTTATCTCATAACAGGAGGCACCGTTACAGTGTCTCCTGTTTTATTGATTCTATGTACTTGTCTATGCGGCTGAGCTCGCGGGGGATCCTGATGTGCTGGGGGCAGTGTGACGTGCATTTGCCGCAGCTTATGCAGTGGTCTGCCTGACGGACGGATTCCACCGCCTTGTCATACGCTGCAAGGTAGCGGCGGCGGGCTCGGGCGTAGCCTTCCTGCTCGGGGCCCTTTACATAGGTACCCTCTATGACGCTCTTGTCGTAGAAACGGAATACACCGGGGATGTTGATTCCGTAGGGGCAGGGCATGCAGTACTGGCAGCCCGTGCAGCCCACAAGAGGGAAGTTGGCGGACTCTTCGGCAATCTCTTCCAGAAGGTCGAACTCGCTCTGGGTGAGCGGTTTGAAGTTGAGGAAGGTCTTCAGATTGTCTTCCAGGTGCTCCATGTAGGTCATGCCGCTCAGGGCAACCATCACGTTGGGGTAGCTTCCGCAGAAGCGGAAAGCCCAGGAGGATATGCTCAGGTCGGGCTCTATAGCCTTGAGCTTGGCAGTCTGGCTGCTGGTGAGCGATGCCAGGCCGCCTCCGCGAAGGGGCTCCATTATAACGACCGGGATGCCCCGGGCAGTAAGCTCCTCGTACAGGTACTTGGCATTGGTGTTGCGGCCGCCGGCGTGGGTCCAGTCAAGGTAATTCATCTGGATTTGCACGAAGTCCCAGTGGTATTTGGGGTGCTTTTCCATCATGGCGTCGAAGCCGGGCTGCTGGCTGTGGATGGAAAAGCCAAGATAGCGTATGCGGCCGGCCTCGCGCTCCTTCAGAAGGAAGTCCAGGATGCCGGTATCCTCAAACCTGGATTTGAAGTCGTCTGCGCTGCCTATTGAGTGGAGAAGGTAGTAGTCTATATGATCTGTCTTGAAGACCTTGAGCGAATTGCGGTACATAAGCACCGAATTGTCGTAGCTGGCGTCTGAGAAGTTGGAGAGCTTGGTGGCAAGCAGCCAGCTCTCTCTGGGGTGCCTGTTGAGGGCCTCTGCAGTTGCGCGCTCGGAGTCTCCGCGGAGATAGACGGGGGAGGTGTCGAAGTAG
>JAGCCD010000111.1 GCA_017651785.1 Bacteroidales bacterium | reverse complement strand
GAACATTTCACGGGAGGAGTCCCAGGCGTGGCGGAGCAGCTTGGTGTCGGGGTCGTAGCAGTTGTCCCAGGCAAGGGTGAACTGCTTTACGATATCCTGATAGTTGGCGAGTTTGAGGGAGTCTGCCACATAGCGGGAGGTGTACTCTGCATAGAAGGGCTGGGCCATATACAGGCCGTCAAGCCACATCTGCTGGGGATATACCTTCTTGTGCCAGAATCCGCCCTCCGGTGTGCGGGGCTGATTGAGGATCTGCACGTAAAGGCTGTCCATCGCCCTGCGGTACTTCTCCTTGCCGGTAATGTCGTAAAGGCTGAACAGCGTGCGCCCGGGGCATATATGGTCCAGGGAATAATTGCTCCGCTTGTAGTTTACGCCTATCGATCCGTCCTTTGCTACTATGGCGTCGTACCAAGAATCTACGTACCTGATAATGCCTTCTGCCTTTTCCTCCGCAGAAGTGCCTTCAGCCGTCAGTTCGTAAGGGCCAATGCCGTCTGAAGCCACTTCTGCTCCGGTGGCATCAGGCATTGTACGCTGGTTCGAAGAAGTGAAAGTAGTCTGGCTTTCCTTGATGGCAACATCAAGGAAAGCTTGCAGCTCCAGTCCGGTGGTGTAGTTCCACTTGAGCTTGCCCTCAAGGCCGTCGATATATGAGGCCTCGGGGCAGCGGGACATCTCCGAGCTCACGACTTGCAGAGACAGCGGAGCCTTGGCCGTGCAGGCGGTCAAGGCTAAAGCCGCAATTATGAGAATTCTCTTCATCGGTTGTCGTAGGGGTTCCACAGTATGCCGTCCTCTTTCTGGAACATCACTTTGGAGAAGCTGTATTCGGCCGCCTCTTTGTCCGTTAGCTGATGGGACCAGCTTACCCGGCCGTCTTTGCTTGCTCCGGGGCCATAGCTCTGATATTCAGCGTAATAGGAGTTCTTCTTGGTGTCGGGCTTGCCTTCTTTCTCCCAGTCGTGCCAGCCCTCGGGAACGATGTGCGGGCCAAGTTTGCAGTGGATGAAGACCGTCTTGGCGTATGCGCCCCAGGGCCTGCCAAGGTAGCACTTGTCCACACCCTCGGCGGCGGTGAGCACGCAATCCTTGAACACGTAGCCGTATTTCTGGCCCTCCAGCGTGGAGGCGGCGGTTACGTAGCTGTTCTTCTTGGAGTGGATGCGGCACCTCTGGAAATAGGCGATACTGGTTCCGAAGATGAAATCGGTAGTTCCTTCTATGTAGCAGTCGAGGAAGAAGTTGCGCTTAATGCCGCCGAACTTGCCGAAGCGTCCGTAGGTGTACAGGGTGTCCTGATTGCCGAGGAAGCGGCAGCCGCGGAAGAACAGGAAGTCTCCGTCCGTGAACACTGCAACGGCCTGGGCTATGTCTTTGCCCTCTCCGGCACTGTTCTCGAATGTTATGTCCTCGAAGGTGATGTAGCTGGCGTGGATATATATGGTAGCGCTGCCGGATGTTCCCACCGCGAAGTCGCGACCGGGCCAGCTGCGCTTGGCGTAGTTGTCGTTGGTTATAATGGTGCTTGCGGCATCCTCACCAATGAAATGTACGCGGAACTTGGTGTGGGGGATGTTGACGCACTCCTTATACACGCCCTTGCGTATATATACAGTGGTAATCTCCTTGTGGCTGTAGTTGGGTATGGCGTTGACGGCCTCCTGGACGGTCATGTAATCTCCGTGACCGTCGGGAGAGACCACGATGTTGAAGTAGCGCAGGTGCTCTGCAATCTCGGGAATCTGGTCCTTGATCTTGTCGCACACTATTTCCGTTACCTTGCGGGCGCCGGCTGCTACGGTGTGGGTGTTGTCTGTCTTGCCCTCGGGCGCGCAGGCCCATTTGCCCGGCTCAAGGTGCATGAAGTAAGGCCTTGATGCCTCGTCTCCAAGGGCCTCTATCCACTCAAGGGTGGGAGTTGTGATGTCCAGCAGGGTGACGTTCTTCTCTGCGGCGACGGCCTTCATTGCGGCGGGATAGTCTCCGTGGCACTCTTTGTCCAGCTTGCCGTCCTTGAACCAGCGGCGGGCGACGGGGGTGAGGAGCACGGGGGTGCCGCCCTTCTGACGCACGCCGTCCACGAAAGTGCGCAGGTTGTCCTGATATGCTCCCCAGGGTGCTGCATAGCGGGTGGAGTCGTCCTGCTTGGAGTCGTTGTGGCCGAACTGGATGAAGACGTAGTCTCCGGGCTGAACGGCGGAATAAACCTTATCCCACAGGCCCAGGTCTATGAAACTCTTGGTGCTGCGTCCGTTCTGTGCGTAGTTTACAACGGTGACACCCTTGTCCAGGAAGTTCTGGAACATCATGCCCCAGCCCCTTTCGGGATTGCCTTTTGAGAGGTCTTTCTCTGCCATTGTGCTGTCTCCCATCATATGTACGGTGAAGGAGCTCAGGATAAGCCAGGCGGCCGCTGCGGCCAGGGGGAAGAATCTTTTCATATTCAGTCGTTGGAGTTGGGGGCGGTGGCAATGACCTCCTGCCCGTTTACGGTAACGTCTTTGAAAGTAATGTTCTCGCAATAGTTTGTCTCTATGCCCTTGGCGGCGTTGAATGTGCTGTTGCAGAAGCTGATGTTGCTTACCGGCAGCTCGGGAAGGCCGTTGATGTAGATGGCCTGCTGTGCACCCGAGCATGTGATGCCGCAGAAATGCATATCCCTGAATTCAGGAGTGGTCTCGTCTACGGGCATGAGATCAGAGCCTTCGCCGTCTTTCATCTCGGTAGCGGCTACTCCGGCATAGTAGAGGTTGAAGATGACACCGTACGTGACGATGTCTTTCATCATGATATTGCGGCACCAGATGTCCTTGACCAGGCCGCCGCGGCCGCGGGTGCTCTTGAAGCGCAGGCCAACGTCGGTACCGATGAAGCG
>JAGCCD010000110.1 GCA_017651785.1 Bacteroidales bacterium | reverse complement strand
TTATATATTATATGGTGGAATTTTTTTGGGGCGCCGCAAAACGAAATGCCCCGAAAGTGCCCTACTCCAAGTTGGGAATGGAGAATGTGAGCTCGAGCCTGGGACGCAGTGACTCATCTGACCAGGCGGGGCCGTACAGGGTGCCGCAGTAGTAGCGGTCCTTGTCAAGCATATCCTGGGTTGAGGTGCTGGAGCTTGAGCTGCCGTACATATTTGCCAGCATCATCATACTGTAGTAGTTGGAGTACGGACTGTAGCCGTATCCGCCGTAACCGCCGTATCCATATCCGCCATAGCCGTATCCGTAACCGCCGTAGCCGCCATAGTACATATTGTTGTAATAGTTCTGCATGGCGAGCATCTGGTAGTAGTCGCTCATGGACGAGGAACCGCTTTCCGTGGTTACGGTCTCGTGGGCGGTGATGATGAACCAGATGTCGTATTCTCCGTTAAGGAGCCTGCGGGTGCGGACGTTCTCGAGCTCGGTGCCGTCCTGGCTCTCGCTGATCTTGAGCAGCTCCTGCATATGGTACGTGATATCGGGCTCGTAGACCAGCGTGCTGCGGTTTATCTCTCCCTGGTTCTCGTCCGAGGAGCTGGCGTCCGTGAGGCCGGAGAAGGTTACCAGAGTGTCGTTCTGGCGTATGCGGCATACGGGCGTGAGCACCTGGGGGTATTTGAACATCTGCCTGTAGTCTTCCGGGAAGGGGAAGGGGAAGGTGAGGGTTGCCTTGTTTATGACGGCCGTGGAGGGGACTCCGCCTTTCTGCCGTATGAGGTCTTCTGCCAGGTGCTTGAGAGACAGTGCGGAAACTACGGGCTTGAGTCCGCCGCCGCCCTCTATGGGGATTACGTCTGAGGCTTTGCCCGACATACTGCGGCTCTCGTGGCCGGCGAGGTTGAGGGCGTATTCGGGGTATTTGCCGCGGTCTACGGCGGTGAAGAGGGAGTCTACGTTGGTGAACTCGGCAAGGCCGAACACGAAGTTGAAGGAGGTGTCTTTCTCCGGCTTGCCGTCTTTGTCGAAGTCGCACAGCAGGTGGAGACGGGCGTAGTTGCCGGTGACGTATTCGGCGTTCTTGCTGTAGCCTACCTGCAGGTCGAATATGTTGATGCGGCCGCCTATGCCGGACGGGGCGTCTGTGGAAAGAATGATGCCGGGGATCTTGCGGCTATACTTTTCGTAGCTGGAAAGGTCTTCGGAAGTGAGCGACAGGAAGCGGCGGGCATACTCTTCTGTAAAGTCGAAACTCAGTGAGTCTGAGCCGTTTATGGTGGGCGTGCCCTTAACTATGGACTTGCTTTCGTCTACCTTTATGCTGTTGCCCAGGCAGTCGTAGTCCCTGCCGGGGCGGATGGGCTGGGTGAGCGAATGCACGCGGACTTTCTGGATGATGGGGGCCTGGTCGAAGGAGGCCACGGAGACGCTGTCCAGCGCGGCTGCGAAGTGGAAGCCCAGGATCTTTGCGGCGGCGGCGTTGCCGAAGTCCAGGTTCTGCTTTGCCGGCACTATGGTGACTACGCTGCTGCGGGTGGTGAGGCCGAAGGTCTCGTCCCTCAGGGCTCCAATGGTGATGCGCGTCTGCGAATAGCCTGACAGCGAGTCGGTAAGGCTCGTGTATACCGCGCCCTCGGGAAGGGAGGACTCTGATATATGCACGGTGTACGTCTGGTCTACGGGAATGAGGTTGGCGCCCATCTGGGTGTCTATGTCGACACAGGACAGGCAGCACACCAGGGCGGCCGCAAAGGCGGGAAGGGAATATTTCATCTCAGATGGTGTCGTAAAAAGCGTTGTACGCCTCTATGTAGCTGCCATTCTCCATTGCCTGCTGGTCGTAGGGGATGAGCGGAAGCTTGCGCGAACGCGCGAACCTCAGCACATCGGCACGGATGGTGGGCGAAGCGAGGATGATGCCGTCGGCGTACTGAATGGCGGTTTTAGCAAGATTTATGCCGTCCGCCTTGCGCTGGAGGTACTTGAGGTCTTCCGCCTGCAGGCCGCCGAAAGCCGCCTTTGACGCAAAGGCGTCGTTGAAAGGCTCGGACGGGGTGTCGTCGTAGAGGGAAAGGACGATTTTGCTGGTAGAGAAAATGGGGTCGTCCTTATAGGCCTTCTTGAGGTAGGCGGGCACGAGGTGGGAAATCCAGCCGTGGCAGTGGATGACGTCCGGTGCCCAGCGGAGCTTCTTTACCGTTTCCAGTACTCCGCGGGCGTAGAAGATGGCGCGCTCGTCGTTGTCTGCGAAAAAGGCGCCGCTCTCGTCGTGGAATTTGTGCTTGCGGCGGAAATAGTCCTCGTTGTCTATGAAATATACCTGTATGCGTGCCGACGAAATAGACGCAACCTTTATGACGAGGGGGTGGTCTATGTCGGAAATTATTATGTTCATGCCCGACAGGCGTATAACCTCGTGCAACTGGTTCTTACGCTCGTTTATGAAGCCGTAGCGGGGCATGAAGGAGCGGATTTCCTTCTTGCGCTCCTGGATGCTCTGCGGAAGCTGGCGGGCCACTGTTGCTATGGGAGATTCCGGGAGATAGGGACACATCTCGGAATTTACGAACAGCACTCTTTTTACATTCTCTGACATTATGTGCAAAGATAAGATTTTTTTTTGAAACAACGATAATTTAGTATCTTTGAAGTCAATTCGGAAGTATATGGCCAAGAAGGAAGAAAGCAAGATTATCCGCCGGCGGCTGCGCAATGCATACGCCTCCAGCGTCATCAGCATCAGCCTGGTTCTTCTGCTGGTAGGCGTGGCAACCCTTCTGCTTGTAAATGCGCGTGCGGTATCGGATTATTTCAAGGAAAATATGCAGTTGTCCGTCATCCTTACCCCGGACGCCTCGGAGCAGGATGCCGCCGCATATCAGAAATCCATTCAGACGCTGCCCTACATCAAAGGAACGCGGCTCGTCTCGCGCGAGGAGGGCACCGCAGACCTGGAGAAGATGCTGGGAGCGGATTTCCTCTCGGTCTTCGAGACCTCTCCCGTTCCCCTGTCGCTGGAGATCACCCTGGCCGCGGATTACGTGCATCCGGACAGCGTGGCCATGGTGCGCCGCGTGCTCGGGGCTTCGCCCGCAGTGCAGGAAGTTGAGTGGCAACAGTCTCTTGTAGAGACACTTAACAACAATCTCGCAAAAATCTCCCTCATCCTTGGAATCTTTATCCTGCTGCTGCTTTTCATCTCCTTCGTGCTTATCAACAACACAGTGAGACTGGGTGTTTTTTCCCGCCGCTTCACCATCCACACAATGCAGCTCGTGGGCGCCACGCGTGGCTTCATCAAAAAACCCTTCGTGCGGGGCGCCGTATTCCAGGGACTGGTGTCGTCGCTACTCGCCCTTGCAATCCTTGCCGTTGCGCTGTACCTGCTCAAGCTGGAATTTCCCCAGATGTTCGCTGTCCTTCAGCCCCGCAGCCTTGCCATAGTGGCGGGCGTGGTGGTTGTTACCGGCGTTCTCATCTGTGTCCTTAGCACCACCATGGTCGTAGGAAGGCTTGTTTCGCTTAATAAGGACGAATTATACTATTGAATTAAGTGAATATCAATGCCGGTGTCTAAGCATTGAATAACATGCAATTCAGTTATCCCCTTGATACTTTTTTTATGCCAAAGATTTGTTTATTTGTTTTCATGCAGACTTTGACTTCGAAAGACATTCAAGAGCTGGGGATAAATGATAAAGAAGTTGTTTTGGTTGAAGACTTTATTAAAAGGCTGAACTCAAATAATTGCTTATAGTTTTTACGCTGAATAGGTTTTTTAAGATATACAATATGGAAAAAATGGCAATGTCCAAGAAGGGATTGAGGCTGTTGCTGGCCGGGTTGCTCGTTATGATAGCGGGCTACATACTTATGACCGGGGGCGGCAGCAAGGACCCTGATGTGTTCAACTACGCAATGTTCGACTTTCGCCGCCTGGTGGCGGCGCCGCTCGTCATACTCGCCGGAATCGTTATTGAGGTGGTTGCGGTTATGGGCCGGTTTGAGGACAAACAGGATAAGTGACGGTTATGGATTGGCTTCAGGCTTTATTGCTCGGTCTGGTGCAGGGACTTACTGAATTCCTGCCGGTGAGCAGCAGCGGACATCTGGCGATCGGCAAGGCTCTTTTGGGAGTGGAGCCCTCGGAAGACTTGATATTCGAGGTCACCGTCCATGCCGCCACCGTGCTCGCTACCATAGTGGTTTTCCGCAAGCAGATCTGGCAGCTTTTGTGCGGTCTGTTCAAGTTCAAATACAACGACGAGACAGATTACATCGCCAAGATCTGCCTGTCAATGATTCCTGTGCTCATAGTGGGAGTATTCTTCAAGGATTCCGTAGAAGCGGCCTTCGGCTCCCTTCTCGTTGTGGGTATCGCTCTGCTGGTCACTGCATTGTTGCTTGTGCTGAGCGATTATCTTTCGTCCAGGGTTAAAGGCGTTAAGGATTATCGCAACGGCATATCTTTCTGGCAGGCGTTCGTGGTGGGTATCGGTCAGGCACTGGCGGTCATCCCGGGCCTGTCGCGCTCCGGAACCACCATCAGCACCGGTCTGATTTGCGGCGTGAAGCGTGAGAGCATGGCGCAGTTCTCGTTCCTCATGGTGCTTGTTCCAATCCTGGGAGAGATGTTCCTGGATGTGGTTGGAGGAGACTTTGCGGCTTCTTCCGTGGGCGTGCTGCCCCTGCTTCTGGGCTTTGCCGCGGCGTTTGTGAGCGGCCTCTTCGCTTGCAAGGTTATGATTGCCCTTGTGCGTAAGGCCAAACTCAAGTGGTTCGGCCTGTACTGCGCAGTAGTGGGCCTTCTGGTGCTCCTGTTCCTTGCCTGATGGAGCGCAGCCTGGTATATTTCACCTCAGACGTCCACCTCGGCCTTCGCGAAGGAGATCCCGCCGAGCGTGAGGCCCGCTTCCTGGCGTTCCTTAAAGGTATCCCGCGCGATGCACTCGCCCTGTATCTTCTTGGGGACATATGGGACTTCTGGTACGAATACCGGGACGTGGTGCCTCGGGACGGCGGTCTTGTGGTGGCGCAGCTGGTTGCGCTCAAAGACGCCGGAGTGAAGGTGGTCTTTATTCCCGGCAATCACGACATCTGGACGTATTCGTACCTGCAAAGCCTTGGCATAGAGAGGGTTGAGCAGCCATATTCCGTTCGGCTGGGGCAGAAGTCTTTCTGCCTTGGCCACGGAGACAGGCTCGGCGGTTCGGGCGGTTTCTTTTACGCCCTCGCCCTGAGGATGTTCCACTCAAAGGCGCTCCAGTGGCTCTTCAGCACGCTGCATCCCTGGATTGCATACCGCCTGGCCCGGGCCTGGTCCGGCAGCGGCCGCAAACGCCACGGTTCTTACGTATTCAAAGGGGATGAGAGAGAGCCCCTGTACCGCTTCGTCCTGGGCCGCAGCGAGGATTACTGCATATTCGGCCACTATCACAGCGGATTCGACGCGGTGCTCCCGACGGGGTCGCGTTTTGTGATTCTTGAGGACTGGATTGGCGGAGGAGCGCCGCACGCCGTGTTTGACGCGGCTACTTCTTCTTTTTCACTTGACTCTGCAGGTGGTCGGTCTTGATGACCGTCTTTTTGGGCGCCTCCCAGAATACTGAGTAGTAGAACTGGTCCCAGGTGCCGGCGTCCCATATCTGCACGAGTTCCTCAATCTTGGCGTCTTTGCCCGTGGGGTCGTAGCGGGACTTGAGGTCCTGGGAGAAAAGCTTTGCGATAAGCTGCCAGAAATTGGCGGCGAAGCTGTTTTCGTATTCCTTTATTATTGTGAAGGCGCTCATCCCGCACTCGCGGTCTACCAGGCGCAGAAGCAGCAGGCCTTGCGACGTGGTCATATTCTTGATGTCTTGGGAGAAGAGGGCCAGCAGTTCTTTTTCTACCTGATTTATGTACTGGTTGCGGAGCGATTTCTTCTTGGCGTCGGCGGCGATGGTGCTGTCTACCTGGGCCATCATCTTGCGGCCCACAAGGGCGTAGGGATATATCTTGTTGAAATTGTATACGAGTTTGTATTCCTTGCGCCAGTCCTTTCCTTTCTTGAATCCGCGCCCGCGCGGGAAGACCCATATGGGATCCAGCGTGTCAAAGAAGGTGGTGTCCCCGTCGTGCACCTCGTAGTACATCGGGAACCCCTTGGGCTGCCGTGCGGCCAGGGCGGACACCCGCTCGCTCGCCTCCTGCGCCCTAGACTGCGCCCCGGCGGCCTGCGGAACGGCAATTCCTGCCGTCAGGCACAAAGCTAATATGACTGCTTTCAAATTCACGCCGCAAAGATAAACAAATTCTTTGCCAAGGCAATAATCCTATAAAACCCGCAGAGTATTTGTTTATTAATTGTAAAGCGTTATATTTGTGGGTGTTGGATTTGGAATAGTCAGAAGTGCCGCAAACACTTTCAATCAAATCATATTAGTAGTTGTATGAAAAAGCTATCAATCTTTGCAATTGCGGCGCTGTCGCTGGTGGCGGCAGCCTGCTCGCAGGAAAAGCCCATCGTCCCGTCTGATGCGGGAGTCGCTACCATCACTGCAACCCACGCCCAGGCTACCAGAAGTGCACTGAGCGGGGATAATGTGATCCTCTGGGACGCGCCGGACAAAATCCTGGCCGGATACGTAGGTGCGGTCGCAGAATTCACTTCCACCAACACAGCACCGGCAGAAAACGCCACATTCAAGGGAAAACTGCCCGCGGGCAGCGGCAGCCTTTACGGCATATATCCTGCCGCGTCGGGTAACTCCGTTCCGTCGGAGGGTACTTTCAGCATAGCCTTCAAGGCAGAGCAGCAGGCGGTTGCCGGAAGCTACGATCCAAAGGCATTCCCGGCCGTTGCGGTGTCTGAGAGCAATGACCTGAGCTTCCAGAACGTGTGCGGACTTCTCGCCTTCGAGGTAGGCTATGACGACGTTACTGAAGTTTCGCTGTCGGGCGCTGTGGTATATGACGTTGTCGTTCCAACAAGAGCGGCCGCAATTGTTCCCATTCCCGGCGGCACTCTTACGGTAGTGCTGGAAGACGGCGAGCCCGTGCTGGACGACTTCTCGAAGGGCCTGAACGAGATAGTTCTCAAGGCTCCGTCGGGAGGCGTGTTCAGCCAGAAAGAGACGTATTATATGGCCGTACCGCCCTGCACACTTTCTGTCGGCGTAACTTTCACGCTTACCCGTCAGTCCGGGGATCCCGTAGAGATCACAATGAGCGGCAGTAAGAGCGTGGAGCGCAGCAAGATCCACGATGTCGGACTTCTGCAGGCAGGCGAGCCCGTTGATCCCGATCCCGATGAACCAGAGGTGCCTGAGGGCAACCGCATTTCCTATGACGGCGGCAAGACCTGGCATCCGCTTAAGTCGGCTGGTGTTTATCGGAGTCAGTACTCTACCGGCCTTGATTTCATCTTCCTCGGGACCGAGTTGAGCAGTATTTCTTTCATTTCAACTGAACCTCTTTGCGACTGGTTTGCTTTCGATATTGACGAGAATCTTCTTGGAGACTATGAATTACCGGTTAATCTGGACACTAACTGGTACTGCTATTTTGATTGGAAAGGTTCGGCAGATTCCTATAATTATGAGCCAGATTATGCAGATTCAGGAAGTATAAGCATATCCGCTCCGTCTGACTTTGGTTCCGTAGACTTTGAGTTAGATGCGGTATATGGGGATGAACACATTGTGGTAGTTTACTCCGGTCCCGTCCTTCAGTCTGAAGAATATATCTGGGACTTCAATAATTGGGAGGATTATGATATTGAGCCCGCCTCGGAGGAGGATGTTGCAGGCAAGATCGCAGGTGAGTATTACTTGGAGGGAATATCCGCTATGTATAAGGATTATTACAGTAGCGACCTTCTTACTATCACAGAAACTGACGGTTTTTTAGGAAACGTCAGGGTTTCCGGAACAATAATGGATGTTCCCGTTGATTTTGAGGCTGTGTTTGCAACACAAAAAGGGAAAGACGTGCTCGTCATTGGCAACGGTATTTGGGTCGGAACCGGGCCGATAGCATGGTACGGATCCGGGGATGAAGACATCGAGTCTTGGCTCTATCTTATCACCAATGACGGTTATTTAGGTCCGGACTTAATTATAATTGAGGTTTCCGGCGACCATCAGCTCTCCATTGATTTGGAAGGACTGTACTTGGCCCTTTATGACAATACGAATGATGATTATTTAGATGTGGCCAGTAGCGTATACTTTGAGTATCTGGGACCCTCCTATTCGCCGGCGCCGGCTCCCAAACTCTTCAGTAAGGCGTCACAGAATGTCAGGGAAGCGCCCTCAAGCGGCAAGATGCTGTGGAACGGGCCCATCCAGAAACGTGCCGTGACAGGCCAGAGAATCAGGAAATAGGACATAGAGGCCCAGGCCTTTTTTCCGGGGCGGCGAAACGCGTTTTCGCCGCCCCTTTTTTGTGTCCGTGCGGCCGCGTCGAAAATGTTTGAATAAATTTTGGGCCGCAGCTCGTAAGTTGCAGAAAAACGTATAGTTAGCTGAAAGATTCCGCGTTAAAAATGTTTGAAAAAATTTTAGGAAAGACTTGCTAATTGAGAAAAAATTACTAACTTTGCAGTCCTAAATTTTGCCTTGGAGTGTACTAACTTATTGAAAGACAGAGATTTAGGGTTTTAGGAATATATTTTTTAAAGTAATAGTACAATGTTACAGCCTAAGAGAACCAAGTTCAGAAGGGAACAGAAGAACCGCATGAAGGGTAACGCCCAGCGTGGCAACCAGCTCGCATTCGGCTCCTTCGGCATCAAGACCCTTGAAAATTGTTGGCTTACCGCTCAGCAGATTGAGGCAGCCCGTCAGGCAATATCCCGCCGGATGAACCGTGAAGGCCAGATCTGGATCAGGGTTTTCCCTGTCAAGCCCATCACCAAGAAGCCTCTCGATACCCGTATGGGTAAAGGTAAGGGCGATCCCTACGCATTCGTCGCCCCCATCACCCCCGGCCGCATCATCTTCGAGGCCGAAGGTGTAACGCTTGAGACTGCACGCGAAGCCATGCGCCTCGGCGCCAACAAGCTCCCCATCGCAACCAAATTCGTGGTTCGCAGGGATTATGTGGAATAATTTAATGGAGAAAGAACAATGAAAGCAGCAGAAGCACGCGAAATGTCTGTAGCAGACCTGCGCGACCGCATCCAGGTAGAGAAGAACAATCTGGATACCATGAAAATCAATCACGCCATTTCTCCGTTGGAGGATACTTCCAAGTTTAAGAAGACCCGCAGGGATATCGCTCTTATGATCACTATCCTCGCGCAAAAAGAAACCCAGAACTCCTAATTCGCAGCATCATGGAAAGAAATCTTCGTAAGGAAAGAGTAGGAACAGTGGTCAGCAACAAGATGGAGAAGACCATCGTAGTGGCTGTCGAGCGCAAGGAAAAGCATCCTCTCTATGGCAAGTTTGTCAAGAAGACCACCAAGTTCGTTGCACACGACGAGAAGAACGAGTGCGGTGAGGGTGATACCGTCCGCATTATGGAAACCCGTCCTCTGAGCAAGACCAAGAACTGGAGGGTAGTAGAAATCGTTGAAAAAGCCAAGTAGTTATGATACAGCAGGAAACACGTTTATCGGTTGCCGACAACTCCGGAGCCAAGGAAGTCCTTTGCATCCGCGTGCTTGGCGGTACCAACCACCGTTATGCCACGGTAGGCGACAACATCGTCGTCTCCATCAAGAGCGCCATCCCCGGATCCGACGCCAAGAAGGGCACCGTATCCAGGGCTGTCGTCGTCCGCACCAAGAAAGAGGTCCGTCGCGCTGACGGTTCCTATATCCGTTTCGACGACAACGCCTGCGTCCTTCTCAACAACGCCGGCGAGCTTCGCGGCACCCGTATCTTCGGCCCTGTGGCCAGGGAACTCCGCGAGAACTATATGAAAATCGTTTCACTGGCACCGGAGGTCCTTTAATACATATTTATTATGAACAGAATCAGAAAAGGCGACACCGTGTATGTAAATGCCGGTAACGACAAGGGCAAGACCGGTAAGGTCCTTGCCATGGACCCCGAAGCTGGAAAAGCTATCGTAGAGGGTGTCAATATGGTCAGCAGGCACACCAAGCCCAATGCCAAGCAGCCCCAGGGCGGCATCATCAAGAAAGAGGCCCCCATCCATGTGTCCAATCTCAACCTTCTCGACCCCAAGAGCGGCAAGCCCACTCGCGTAGGTTTCAAGGTAGAGGGCGGAAAGAAAGTCCGTATCGCTAAAAAATCCGGTGAGGAGATCAAGTAATTATGGCAAAGAAAGCAGAAAAAGTTGAGGTAAAGGCCCTGCCTGCCGGGTATGTACCCACCCTCAAGAAAGTTTACAAGGAGCAGATCGTAGACAAGCTCACCAAGCAGTTTGGCTATACGACCGTAATGCAGGTTCCCAAGCTCGTGAAGATTACCCTCAACGAGGGTGTCGGCCAGGGCACTCAGGACCGCAAGGTCGTAGAGGAGTCAGCAGAGGAGCTCGCTCTCATCACCGGCCAGAAGGCCCTTATCACCTCCTCCCGCAAGGACGTTTCCAACTTCAAGCTCCGTAAGGGCATGCCCATCGGAACCAAGGTAACGCTCCGCGACGTCAAGATGTATGAATTCCTGGAGAAACTCATCCGTGTGGCTCTCCCCCGTATCCGCGACTTCAACGGCATCGCCGAGAAGATGGACGGTCAGGGCAACTACACCCTCGGTCTCAAGGAGCAGATCATCTTCCCTGAAATAGACATCGACAAGAACCCCCGTATCCACGGTCTCGAGGTTACGTTCGTCACCACGGCCCGCACCGACGAGGAGTGCCGCGCACTTCTGGCCGAGTTCGGTCTGCCTTTCAAAAAACATAACAAATAAGATACTATGGCAAAAGAATCAATGAAAGCCCGCGAAGTAAAGCGCGCAAAACTGGTTGCTAAGTACGCAGAGAAGAGAAAGGCACTCAAGGAGGCCGGTGACTGGGCAGCTCTTGACAAGCTCCCCAAGAACGCATCCCCTGTCCGCCTTCACAACCGCTGCTCCCTCACCGGCCGTCCCAAGGGCTATATGAGGGCATTCGGCCTGAGCCGTATCCAGTTCCGTGAGATGGCCGCAAGCGGCCTTATCCCGGGCGTAAAGAAGGCAAGTTGGTAATAATAAAAAGTACAACGATATGACAGATCCTATTGCAGATTACCTCACCAGGATTCGCAACGCCTATCAGGCTGGCAGCAAGGTCGTGGAGATCCCTTCTTCCAAGATGAAGGTCGCCATCACCCAGATCCTTTGTGAGAAGGGCTACATCCTCAGCTACAAGGTGGTTGAAGGAACCCCTTACAATACTATCAAGATAGCCCTCAAGTACCATCCCCAGACCAAGACCGCTGCCATCAAGAAGATTGAGCGCGCCAGCCGTCCCGGCCTCCGTATGTACACCGATGTGGAGAACATGCCCCGCGTCCTCAACGGACTCGGCATCGCCATCCTTTCCACCTCAAAGGGCATCATCACCGACAAAGAGGCCAAGGAACTTGGCGTGGGCGGTGAAGTTTTATGCTACGTCTATTAATCAACAAAACAGAACATTACAATGTCACGAATTGGTAAATTGCCTGTAAGCCTTCCGTCCGGGGTCAGCGTAGAGCTGCTCGACGGCAACGTTCTGAAGGTTAAAGGACCTCTCGGAGAGATGACCCAGAAGGTCGATCCCGACCTCAAAGTCACCGTAGAGGACAATCAAATCAAATTCGAGCGTCCCACCGACCAGCCCCGTCACCGCAGCATGCACGGTCTGTACCGCGCCCTGGTGCACAATATGGTCGTCGGCGTCTCCGAAGGCTTCACCACCCAGCAGGAACTGGTAGGTGTCGGATACCGCGTATCCGTCCAGGGCCAGCTTCTGGTTTTCTCTCTCGGCTATTCTCACGAGATTCATCTGATGCTCCCGCCCGAGGTTAAGGCAGAGCTTCCCGATGTCCGCAAAGGTGAGAACCCCCGTCTGCTCCTCAAGAGCTGCGACAAGCAGCTTGTGGGCCAGGTGGCAGCCAAAATCCGTTCATTCCGCAAGCCTGAACCTTATAAGGGCAAGGGTATCAAGTTCGTTGGTGAGCAGCTCCGCCGCAAGGCCGGTAAGTCCGCTTCCGCAAAATAACAGGAGGATTGAATTATGGCACTCAATAAAATAGAAAGAAGAAGAAGGATTCACTTCCGCATCCGCAAGCACGTCAACGGTACCGCAGAGCGTCCCCGCATGGTCGTGTTCCGCAGCAACAAGCAGATCTACGCCCAGATCATCAACGACCTGGAAGGCAAGACCCTCGTTGCAGCTGCATCCAACGACAAGGAGCTCGCAGCCCAGACCAAGGGTAAATCCGGCATCGAGGCCGCAGCCGTAGTTGGCAAGGCCATCGCCGAGCGCGCCCTCGCAAAGGGTATCAGCACCATCTCTTTCGACCGTGGCGGCTATCTCTTCCACGGCAGAGTTAAAAGTTTGGCCGACGCAGCCCGCGAAGGCGGTCTCATTTTCTAATCTGAAAGACTATGGCAAATACTAATATCAAAAGAGTCAAGACTTCCGACCTCGAGCTCAAGGACAGGCTGGTCGCCATCCAGAGGGTAACCAAGGTTACCAAGGGCGGTCGTCACTTCCGCTTCGCAGCCATTGTTGTCGTAGGCGATGAGAACGGCGTCGTAGGTTACGGCCTCGGAAAAGCCAACGAAGTTACGGCTGCCATCGCCAAGGGCGTGGAGGATGCCAAGAAGAATCTCGTAAAGATTCCCGTCATCAACACCACCATCCCTCACGAGCAGGAATGCAAGTTCGGCGGATCCCGCGTATTCATGAAGCCCGCAGCTCCCGGTACCGGTGTAAAGGCCGGCGGTGCTATGCGCGCAGTGTTCGAGTCCGCAGGTGTCCAGAACGTTCTGGCCAAGTCCAAGGGTTCTTCCAACCCTCACAACCTCGTTAAGGCAACCATTACTGCTCTCACCAACATGAGGGACGCCTACACGGTGGCAGGTCTCCGCGGCATCCCTATGAGCAAAGTTTTCAACGGATAGGAGGAACAGATTATGGCAAAGCTCAGAATTACAAAAATCATAAGCAGCAACGGAGAGACCCAGCGTCAGAAGGATAACCTTCGCTGCCTCGGCATCCGCCGCATGCATCAGACCGTAGAGGTGGAAAAGAACCCGGTCACCATGGGTATGCTCCAGAAGATCGCCCACCTCGTGAAATATGAAGTTATAGACTAAGGAGGACCGTGATTATGAAACTTGAGAATCTCGCACCTGCAGCAGGTGCAACCAAAACAAGCAAGAGGCTTGGTCGCGGTCAGGGTTCCGGTAAGGGCGGCACTGCCACCCGCGGTACCAAGGGCGCACAGGCGCGTGCCGGCTACGAGCACAAGATCGGCTTCGAAGGCGGCCAGATGCCTATCCAGAGGCGTCTCCCCAAGTTCGGCTTCACCAACTACAACCGCGTTGAGTACAAGGCCGTCAACGTATCGGCCCTTGAGGCACTCGCAGCCAGCCTCGGCATCGCCGAGATCGGCATCGATACCATCAAGTCCGCAGGCCTTGCAGGCAAGAACGACCTCGTGAAGGTTCTTGGCAACGGTGAAATCACCGCAGCCCTCACCGTCACCGCGAATGCCTTCTCAAAGAGCGCTGTTTCCAAAATCGAGGCCGCCGGTGGTAAAGCGGTCGTAAGCGAATAAGAGCGATGAAGAAGTTTATTGAGACAATCAAGAACATCTTCAAGATCGAAGAGCTCCGCAAGAGGATCGTCTACACCTGCCTGCTTATCCTTGTGTACAGGCTCGGTTGCTTCGTGGTCCTTCCCGGAATCGATCCTTCGATGCTCGCACGCTTCCAGCAGAGCACTTCAGAGGGTCTCGTAGGCCTCCTGAACATGTTCTCCGGCGGTGCGTTCGGCAACGCTTCGATCTTCGCACTGGGTGTGATGCCGTACATCTCGGCATCCATCGTCATCCAGCTCCTGGGTGTCTTCGTGCCCTACTTCCGCAAACTCCAGATGGAGGGCGAGAGCGGACGCAAGAAGATGAACCAGATGACCCGTTGGCTCACCATCGTGATCATCTGCATCCAGGGACCCGCCTACATGGCGGCTCTTCACGGCCAGATCCCCGGACAGGCATTCGTGGCTGTCCAGCAGCTGGGATGGAGCAACTTCATCTTCAACATCGTATCCACCATCATCCTTATGGCAGGTTCCATGTTCGTGATGTGGCTCGGTGAGCGTATCACCGACCGCGGTATCGGCAACGGTATCTCCCTCATAATCATGATAGGTATCGTGGCCCGCCTGCCTTACGCAGTCGTGGCAGAAGTGGGAGCCAAGCTCAGCACCACCAACGGTGGCCTGCTCCTCCTCATCGTGGAGTTCGTGATCTGGTTCTTCGTCATCATTGCGGCTATCGCGCTCGTGCAGGCTGTACGTCGCGTACCCGTGCAGTATGCCAAGAGGGTTGTCGGCAACCGTCAGTACGGCGGAGTGCGTCAGTACATCCCCCTCAAGATCAACGCTGCCGGTGTCATGCCTATCATCTTTGCACAGGCCCTGATGCTCTTCCCTCTGATTTTCTCCCGCTGGGATGCAACCAGAGGACTCGCCGCAACCCTTGGAAATTATACCGGTTTCTGGTATAACTTCATCTTCTTCCTCCTCGTCGTTGTGTTCACTTACTTCTACACCGCCGTCACCGTGAATCCTCAGATGATGTCGGAAGACCTCAAGCGCAACGGCGGCTTCATCCCCGGCGTAAAACCCGGCAAGAAGACCATGGAGTATCTGGATGGCGTTATGTCGAAGGTGACCCTCCCGGGTTCCATCTTCCTCGGCATCATTTCCATCCTTCCTGCGATTGCAATCATCCTCGGCGTAAACAACTCCTTCGGCAGCTTCTTCGGCGGCACTTCGCTGCTGATCCTCGTGGGTGTTGTGCTGGATACCCTGCAGCAGGTGGAAAGTTATTTGCTGATGCGCCACTACGACGGCCTTATGAAGACCGGCCGTCTCAGCGGACGCTCAGGTATGTAGTTCTTTGAAAAGTCAAAGGCAGGATGGTCAAGCCCAAAACCGAAGAAGAGATCGCGCTGCTTAGGGAGAACGCAATCATTGTGTCCAAAACCCTGGCTGAAGTCGGCCGCAACATTGCTCCCGGCGTCACCACCAAGAGGCTCAACGACATTGCAGACGCCTTCATCCGCGATCACGGTGCAATC
>JAGCCD010000109.1 GCA_017651785.1 Bacteroidales bacterium | reverse complement strand
ATGCCGTTGCCGCCGACTATTCCCACGCGCTCGCCGCGCTGGAAGTTGTATGTGAAGTCCTTTACCACAACCTTGTCTCCCCAGGCGAAACTGAGGTCTTTGCAGTCTATTACCTGCTTGCCCAGGTAGCCGGCGCCGGCCAGCCCTTCCATAGAGACACTGGACGTCGTGTAAGCGTCGGCAGCCCTTTCCTTGAGCTCCAGGAAAGCCTGCTTGCGGTATTTGGCCTTGCCGCTGCGGGCGCAGGGTGTGGCGTGAATCCATTCCAGCTCGCGCCTCAGGACATTTCGCACGCGGTCAGTTTCTGCATTGTAATTGTCTATGCGCTCGGTGCGCTTTTTAAGGAAGTTCTCGTAGTCGCCTTTGTAGATGTATACGCTGCCCCTGTCGAGTTCCATAACCGTATTGCACACCCTGTCAAGGAAATATCGGTCGTGGGATACCATAAAAAGTGTGCAACGGGAGCGCTTGAGGGCGTTCTCAAGGTACTCGATGGCATCGATGTCCAGATGGTTGGTGGGCTCGTCCATTATGAGGAAATCGGCGTCGCGACAGAGGAGCTGGGCAATGGCGACACGCTTGATTTCTCCTCCTGAAAGGGCGCTCATGGGAAGCCGGGGGTCTATGCCCAGCTCGGACAGGATACGGCGGAGCTTGAGCTGCTCGTCCGGATCTTCCGTGTGCACCTGGGCGGCTACTGTGAGGGAAGGGTCGTAGCTGTAATCCTGCTCAAGGAAGGCTATGCGGATGTGACGGAGGAACTTGATGCTGCCGCCGCTGTCTGAACTGTCCTTGCCTGCAAGGATGCGCAGCAGGGAAGTCTTGCCCGTGCCGTTTGGGGCTACGAGGGCGATCTTGTCTCCCTCGTTGATGTTGAAGCCGATATGGTCGAACAGCACCTTGGTGCCGTACGACTTGCTGACGTTCTCTATCTGCAGGAACGAGGGCATCAGTAGATGTCGTTCACCGAGATGCTGCCCCAGGGCAGGACGGGGACGGTAGGATCGTCCAGGGTGGCGTCTACGATGCGGCGTTTGCCCTGAATTACGTTCATCTCAAGGAACTTCTTCTGCTCGGGCCAGGTGGCAAACATATTGGCGGCCATGTCGTGACCGTGGTCTACGTAGCGGTATATCTCGTATACGTAACCGTTACGGGAGAACACTTTCTCTACAAGCGAGCTGCTGCCGTACATGCCGTAGCGGCCGAAGGCTATCTTGTCATAAGCAACAGCCGCGTCTGCCGTACCGTGGAAAAGCAGCTGCGGAGCGGGCTCGGCGGCATATTGGGGCACACCGCTGGTGGACATCACCGCACCGGCGAAGGACATTACGCCCTTGAAGCGGAAGCCCTCGGGAAGGATTGCCGTGCGTTCTGTGGGGGTGCAGGTCTCTAGCTCGCAGGAGAGGGATATCATGGCGCCAGCGGAACTGCCGGCGACGACGAGATTATATGGATCGATACCCACGGACGGATTGTTGCACAGATAGCGAACGGCGGCAAACACGTCCTCCACGCCAATGTCGACGGCCTTTTTGGTGTTCTTGGCTGTGCCGATAAGATGGAACACGTCGAATTTCATCTTGACGCCTTTAAGGCCGAGCCTGTAGTCTACCGCAACCACACCGTAGCCGTTGTCATTGAGCGTTTTGAACCAGGGGAAGCAAAATGGGTCGTTTCTGCGTCCTGAAACAAAACCGCCGCCGAAGACGTAAAGGATGGCGGGCTTGGGCTGACCTTCAAAAGTGGTCTCAGAGCCCGGGGTGGGCAAATAAACGTCTATGTACAGATTGCAGGTATCTCGCTGTGCAACCATATAAGTACCACTGAGTTCCTGTGCTCCCAGGACGGTGCTCAGCAGCAGGCCGGTAATGACAAGAATCTTTTTCATAGTCACAAATATACATTTTATTTTATATCTTTCGGAAAAATTGGAATAGTGAAAAAGTATTTGTTGTCCGTCGTTATGCTCGTTTGCGTGTCTTCCTTCGCCCGCGGAGGAGATTTCGAGCTGGGCATAGGCATGGCTCGTCCGGGCGCCCTCATCCGCTCGGAAAGCATAGACTGGAGACAGTCCGCCCTGGCTTTCGCCGCATTCAAGGTTCCAATCGTAGGCGGCCTGAGCCTCGGCGCCCAGTACACCTGCCTGCCGGCTTCGGGGTCATTCGAAGACCTTACGCTCCCAGGCCTGTACCGTTCCCTCACTTCGCTCGGTCATACCTTCAACCTGCTGGCAGAATATGAGTTTCTGCGCCGCCGGGATTTCTCTCCGTTTTTCAGCATAGGCTGCGGCCCTCAGGTATCCGCCATCAGGCGCTTCATAACTGACGTCTCGTACGGCAACTGGAACCTTTCCTGGATGACCAATTACCAGGTGCAGTTCGGAGCCGAATTCTACTCCAAGGTGCGCGTTACCGTCGGCCACGTGCAGCAGAATGCCGCAATATACGAAACAAGCGGGAATGGAATCCCCGCTTGGTATGTTGCTCTGAGCATTGTCCTTTAGGCTTTATTTGCCACCAAAGCGTCCGGCGAACAGAACTGCGCCGGTGCTCTTTTCTGTGATAAGGTAAACGAACGGCCTGTCCGCGTGAAATTCTACGGGCATCTCCGGAATGGATACGGAGGTGTTTTTATACATCCCCGCGCTGGATATGGCCGCGGCTTCTGTACCTTCTTCGTCAACCTTGATTATTGCGTCCTGATTCACGAAACTCAGGCACAGGGCATAATCGGACATATTGGTGAAGTCTGCAGTAGGCTTGAAGGCTAAGTCCATTCCCATCCCGGACAGGATCTTGTTAAGGTTGATATGGAACTTTGTCTCGAAGGAGGGGAGCCAGAGATCCACCTTGCGGTTGCTGAAGCTGCTGCGGATCTTGTCCCAGCTGTTGCCGGCAAGCCATTTTGTAAGGTCGGAAACGTCGGTACCCTTTGCCGGGCGCAGGACTATCATAGAGAATGCGCCGTTGCCGTAGGGGAGTTTTACTCCGTCGCAGAAGGCGTTGCTCATATAGCCAGTCTCCCTTTCGTCCTTCATCATCTTTACTTTCTCAACCTTGCCTCCGGCGAAAGTGAAGTCCTCTTTGGCGGACAGGGATTTTGAGAAGGGCGATTCCCATTTACTCTTGAAATACAGCGCGTTAAGAAGGTACGCGAGCATGTCGGGATCTGTTTCTTTGAGGATTTCGGTAATGAGGCCTTCTGTATGGTCCGAGCACCATTTGTTAATCTTTGCGGCGCTTTCTTTGGTCTTGGAGAAGTCCAGGTTGGAGACTTCTGCGTCGTAGTATTTTGATACGTCCTTTTTGTAGCTGTCCAGCAGGGGCCAGCCGTCATCTACGATAATGGCGTTGGCGAGTGCGAGCTTGGTGCATTTGTCCAGCTTGGGAAGCTGGTCCAGCATGGCGCGGCAGTATCCATTTACCTCTTCAATCTCTCCGCTTCCATAGCCGAGGGTATTGCAGATCTGCTCTGCGGTTTCTCCCTTTGCGCCGTCCAGGATCATGCCCAGAAGGAACTGCATGCTGAGAGGGGAGATTACGAAATCTTCTGTTGTGGCTTCCTGTACACGGTTGAAGAAGTTCATGGAGAAGTCCATTCCCTCGGATACGAATTCCGCCTGGCGGGTGCTGAGAGACAAAGATTTATATGGGTTGTTTTTGACGCTGGAGTCCGGATCAAGACGGTCGCAGGAAGTGGAGCTGGTCAGCAGGACCGCCGATGCCATAAGAAGAAAAAGCGTTTTCATTATTCCGAATTTTTATTCAAATCTAAAATCCATTTTACGCCTGCATCTTGCATGCCATCCTACTTTTATTTTGGCAATATGCGTTTTTTTTGTAGATTTGCACCCGCTTTGGGGTATTAGCTCAGTCGGTAGAGCGATAGGTTCGCAATCTATAGGTCAGGGGTTCGAATCCCCTATGCTCCACAAAAATGCCAAGCTTTTTGAGCTTGGCATTTTTGCGTAGCATCCTATATTTGAACGAGGGGAGGACCCCTCGAGCTCCCCCGTTGGCCCATCTTAATTGATTGCGTAGCAACCTATATTTGAACGAGAGAGGACCCCTCGAGCTCCCCAATGGCCCATCTTAATAGATTGCATAGCAACCTACTTATTATCGAGAATGGCTCTGGAGTTTCACCGGTGGCCAAATTATAAGGCGTAGCAATCTGGGTTATTTCTTTCGCCAGAATGTGGGGGTGATGTCTTTGCCGTGGTAGAAGAGGCGTTGGTTGGTGGTGGGCTCGTTCAGGGGGCCGAGGGATTGTATGTAGGGCCCCACTTTTATATAGTCGAAGAGGGTGTCGTATTCTGGTTCTACGCTGTCACGGCCAGTGTAGAGAGCTATTTCCAATGAGGGGTGGGCCTTTCTTATATGGCGGGCAAGACTTAACAGGGCCTGCCTGTCTTTGCCTTCGCCCAGGAAGAGGAAGCAGTTTACCCCGTAATTGTCTTCTATCAGGAAATCAATACGGGCAGGGGTAAGTTCCTCGCCGATGTCTTCACGCAGAAAGGGGGAGTGGCACCCGGGGCAATTACCCTGGCAGTTGGATACTTCTACTGCCAGGGTAACGCGATGGGGTATTTCTTCCAGGACAATGTCTGTCAGGGAAGGGATGTATTTAAGCATCCTTGGGGGTGTAATAGCGCTTCTCGGCCTCTATCTGACGGGGCTCGGCAAAGCTGGAGACCCTCTTGAGGTAACCGATTACCCTGGTAAGGTAATCAAGGTTCTCGCTGCCGCACTTGGGGCACTTGGTGAGGGTGTCTTTGCTGATGTAGCCGCAGTCGTTGCAGACGGTGTTGCGGCAGTTGAAGGTGAAGTAGTTGGTGCCGTAGTGGGCGGCAGTCTTGAGGAGGCTGCGGTACTGCTCCTTGCTGAGGTGCTCGGCAATGTTCATATGCAGGGCGGAGCCGCCGTCAAGGTACTTCACGAAGTCTTCACCGTGGAGCTTGAACTTGTCTATCATGGAGACGTTCACATCCTCGGGATTGTAGAAGTAGGAGCTGTAGAGGTTGTGCTTGTCGGATACGAAATAGCCGTCTTTCTTGTCCCACTTGTAGTTCTTTGCGGCAAGGTTCTCTGCCGGT
>JAGCCD010000108.1 GCA_017651785.1 Bacteroidales bacterium | reverse complement strand
GACATGCCTGTGATTACCCGGAGGTAGTTGCCGAAGGACTTACGGAATACCCGGCCGTCCTGCGACTTACCGCCCCAGACGGTGTAATTGTCTGCCCCTCCCGTGAGCGTTATGCGCTTGCCTATATTCCACTTGAGGAAGAGTCCGGTATTGTGCACCATAGAGCCGGTGACATATCGGGGACCCGTTGTAAAATAGTCTCCGAAGCTGCCGCAGAACTGCAGGTGGCCATTGGTGAAGGGAACGTTCCAAGGCTCAACGTTAATGCTGTATCCGGGCATGGGCCGAGCATTGCCGCTGACAATGCTGTGGCCTCCCGTAAGCGAGAGTGAGCCAAGATGCGTATCTGCGGCCATGAACTCACGGCCGGGGTGCCGGAGGCCGGCATCCAGACGCAGCTGCTTCCATCTCAGGGAACCGTAAAGCTCGTCAACCAGGAAGTCTTTGTACTTTACCGGGTCTGTCCGCATGCCGGCGGAGGCTCCAACCCGCCACTGGAAGGTCTTGCTCTCGTCAAAGCCCTTCTCTACCTGCAGCAGGGCCAGGCCGCCGTTGCCGTCCGGCATTACGCCGAAACTGTTTGCGGTGGCCCAGAACGGCATTTCGCCGCCCTGCGAGGAAAGGGCTCCAAGGAGGAGCAGAGAGACAATCCAGTCGTTCATTAAACGGTTCTTCCGGGATACTGTTCAAGGGCGTGGCGCAGGCAGTCAAGCGCCTTGGCCATGTCTTCTTTATTGAGTACGTATGCTATGCGCACCTGGTTCCTTCCGGCTCCGGGAGTTGTGTAGAAACCGGACGCGGGAGCCATCATTACGGTTGCGCCGTTGTGGCGGAACTCCTTGAGGCACCACAGGCAGAACTTCTCCGAATCGTCTACCGGTAGCGCGGCTACGGTGTAGAAGGCGCCCATAGGCATGGGGCTGTATACGCCGGGAATGCTGTTGAGCCCCTGTATGAGGAAGTTGCGCCTGTCTATATATTCGTCGTATACTCCCTCCAGATAAGATGCGGGAACGTCTATGCTTGCCTCTGCCACTATCTGGCCGAGGAGAGGAGGACTCAGGCGCGCCTGGCAGAACTTCATCACTGCTGCAAGCAGCTCCCTGTTACGTGAGCAGATGCAGCCGATGCGGATGCCGCACTCCGAATAGCGCTTAGACACCGAGTCTATGACGACTACGTTCTCGTCCACTCCCTCCATGTGCAGGGAACTGAAATACGGCTCGCCGGTGTAAGTGAACTCGCGGTATACCTCGTCGCAGAAAAGGAAGAGGTTGTGGCGGCGCACAATATCGCGCAGGCGCAGCATCTCTTCTTTGGTGTAAACGTAACCTGTAGGATTGTTGGGATTGCAGATCAGGATTGCGCGGCTCCTGGGGGTTATCTGCTCTTCTATGGCCTCAACGGAAGGGAGACGGAAGCCATCTTCTATGCTGGTGGGAACAGGTTTTACCTCTGCTCCTGCAGCAATGGCGAACGAACGGTAGTTGGCATAGAAAGGCTCGGGTACTATGAGTTCGTCTCCTGGATTGATGCAGGTAAGGAAGGCCAGCAACACCGCCTCCGAGCCGCCGGTGGTAACTATTATCTCGTCTTCCGAAAGCTTGATGCCGAAGCGGCCGTAATACCCCACCAGCTTGCGCCGCAGGGACAGGAAACCGTCGGACGGGCTGTATTCCAGTACCGTACGGTCCAGGTTGCGTACTGCGTCTATGGCGCATTGCGGGGTTTTGATGTCCGGCTGGCCTATGTTCAGCTGATAAACGTGCACGCCGTTACGCTTGGCCTCGTCCGCATATGGGGCGAGCTTGCGAATTGGCGAACTGGGGAAGGCTATGGCTCTCTGACTAAGTTCCATAATACTATCTGATTGAAAAGCGCACTCCCAGAGTTGCGCCGAAGTTGTTTTCCAACGCTTGTCCTGCATCTGCATACAGGCCGTACACTACATCCAGCACGCTGCGGCAGCCGAGATACAGCGGCACGTAACCGTTGAATGCCGCGCAGAACTGCTTGTAGCCCTTGTCTATCTTGTTGGGCTCCCACCAGTTCCATCCGGACTTGGCTGAAGACGGAGCGATATAAGGGCTGCTGTACGTACCGTAATTGTCGCTGAAGGTGAGCATCAGGCGGTATGGGGCAACTCGGAAGAGTTTGCCCGAAACGCCTAGGTGCACTGCCTTGTAGCGGTTGTTCCTGATGGAAGTAATGCCGCTGGAGGATGTGCCGGTAAGGAACGTGGGCGCGCCTATCATACGGCCGAAATGGGTCCAGCCGGACTTGTATTCTCCGTTGTTGAAGTAATTGTCGAGCCCGAAGATGTTGAGGGTCTTGTTCTCGTGCCAGTTGATCTGCTTTCCGTGCTCGTCTTTCTCCTGCTCGTGAATGGTGCCGGACTGCCACATCGTATAGTGGAACTCAACCAGGGCGTCCGTTATCCACGCGTCCTTGTCTTTGCGGCTCCAGGAGAGTGTGTACACTCCGTCCGGGATGTTGTTGAACCGCATGCCCGATTTGTCGCTGTAGGGCTTCTCCCACTGGAAGGTGAACTCGGAGGCATCTGCCCGCCAGCCCAGGCGGAGCTGCTCTGCGCCGCCGTGGTCTCCAAGGACGTTCATCCTGTCGCTCTCCGACCCGGAGGCGGATGCGCTGCGTCCCGTGCAGATGCGGAAATAGTTCTCGAGCGTTATGGGCATCGGGGACTTTTTTGGATCCGGCGTAGTGCCGCCCCAGAGGGCATAATGGTCCAGTCCCAGCTGCACATAGAAGTGCTTGTGAGTGTCGTACTTCACGTATGCGCGCAGACGGTGCACCAGAGCGCCGGCCACATAGCGGTCGTCTATGGTTTTGTAGTCTCCCCAATGCCCGCTGATGGTGAGGTGCTTACCTGTGAATGGCACGGCCAGCGGTTCAAGAACCAGGTCTACTCCGGGCATGGTGCGGGCGTTGCTTCCCTGAACCAGGTGGCCCTCGGTGACGGAGAGTGAACCCAGAGCCGGGTCTGCCCCCAGAAAATCAGGGGTGCGGCGGCGCATGCCGATATCGGCCCTCAGGACCTTCCAGCGGGCTCCGGCGTAGAGTTCATCAACCATGGGGTGTATTCCCTCCGCGCTCCAGGAGGCGGCGAGAGAGGTTCCCGCGCGCCACTGGAAGGACTTGCTTTCGTCAAAAGGCTTGTATGCCTGGATAACGCCCAAAGCACCGTCGTCGCAGGGCATGATGCCTCCCGAATTGGACACCGCCCAAAACGGGAGCGACCCTCCGGAAGAAAGTGCGCCAAGAAGCATCATGGATACGACGAAATCGTGCATTTATTCGGGCTTGTAGGAGTCCTTGAGGGTTGCGGTCCTGTTGAAGACGGGCTTTTCGGGAGTGCTGTCGGGATCTTTGATGTAATAACCCGTGCGCTCGAACTGAACGGCTATGCCGGAGGCGTCCTCAAGAAGGGCGGGCTCTGCAAGGCCGCTCACGACAACGAGGGATTCGGGATTCAGGAAGTCCTTGTAGTCTTTGTCCTCGGGCACCTGGCTCATGTCTGCAAGCGTGAACAGACGGTCGTAGTTGCGGATCTCGAGGGTCTTGGCGTGAGCGGCGCTAACCCAGTGGATGGTGCCTTTTACGCTGCGCCACTCCCCTGCACCCGGACGGGTTGAAGGGTCGTAGGTGCACTTGAGTTCCACAATGTTGCCGTCTGCGTCTTTTACGACCTCCTCGCACTTGATGATATAGGTGTACTTAAGGCGCACTTCGCCCTCGGGCTTGAGGCGGAAGAACTTCTTGGGAGCGTCTTCCATAAAGTCGGCGCGCTCGATGTATATGTCCCTCGAGAAGGGCACCTTGCGTGACGGACCCTCGGGATCTGCGGGATTGAGCGGACAGTCGAACCACTCTACCTGACCCTCGGGATAATTCACGATTGTGAGCTTGACGGGGTCTTGCACCACCATGTAGCGGTTGGCGCGGGCATTGAGGTCCTGGCGAACGCACCACTCAAGGAGCTGGATGTCCATAAGCTGGTCGCGCTTGCTCACGCCTATCTTGTCGCAGAAGAGCTTGAGGCCTTCGGGGGTGTAGCCGCGGCGGCGCACTCCGCACAGGGTGGGCATCCGGGGGTCGTCCCAGCCGCTCACCAGGCCTTTCTGCACGAGCTCCAGCAGCTTGCGCTTGCTCATGAGCGTGTAGGTGAGGTTGAGGCGGGCGAATTCGTACTGATGGCTGGGATAGATGCCCAGAGTCTCGATGAACCAGTCGTAAAGGGGACGGTGTACGTCGAATTCAAGCGTGCATATGGAATGGGTGATGTGCTCTATTGAGTCGCACTGTCCGTGGGTGAAGTCGTACATCGGGTAGATGCACCACTTGTCTCCGGTACGGTGATGATGGGCGTGCTTGATGCGGTACAGGATGGGGTCGCGGAAGAACATATTGGGGTGGGCCATGTCTATCTTGGCGCGGAGCACCTTTTCTCCGTCGGCATACTTGCCGTCCCTCATATCGCGGAAGAGCTGAAGGTTCTCTTCTACGCTGCGGCCACGCCAGGGGCTCTCGGTTCCCGGAGTCTCTACGGTGCCGCGGCCCTTGGAGATCTCTTCCTGGGTCTGGTCGTCAACATAGGCGAGGCCGCGCTTGATGAGCTGCTCCGCCCACTCGTACAACTGGGGGAAGTAGTCTGATGCGTACAGCTCCTTCTCCCACTGGAAACCGAGCCACTGGATGTCTTCCTTGATGGAATCCACGTACTCTGTGTCTTCCTTGGTGGGGTTGGTGTCGTCGTAGCGGAGGTTGGTCTTGCCGCCGTACTTCTGCGCCAGGCCGAAGTTGATGCACAGGGACTTGGCGTGTCCGAGGTTCAGGTAGCCGTTGGGCTCCGGCGGGAAGCGGGTCAGGATGGACGGCACCTTGCCGGTAGCGAGGTCGGATTCGATGATTTCTTCCAGAAAATTCAGTTTGCGTTCTTCCATGGCAGTACCATTATAGACCGCAAAGATACGGATTTTAAATTATTTTTACTAACTTCGCATCGTACTAAAAACGAAACAGACCTATGGGTTTATTACATGCAAGGCTGGCCAAATACGACCTGCCGCAAAAAATGATGGAAAAAGGGGTATACCCCTATTTTCGTGAAATAGAGAGCAAACAGGGTACGGAAGTGGAGATGGAAGGACACAAGGTCCTTATGTTCGGTTCCAACGCCTATACGGGCCTCACCGGCGACGAACGCGTCATCGAGGCAGGCGTCAAGGCCCTGAAACAATACGGTTCCGGCTGCGCCGGTTCCCGTTTCCTGAACGGCACCCTGGACATTCATGTCCAGCTTGAAAAAGAGCTCGCCGCCTTCGTGGGCAAGGACGAAGCCCTGTGCTTCTCCACCGGCTTCACCGTAAATTCCGGCGTCATCCCCCAACTCCT
>JAGCCD010000107.1 GCA_017651785.1 Bacteroidales bacterium | reverse complement strand
TTGTCTACGATACGGGTCTGCTCGTAGCCGCCGGTCTTGACGGAGGTGTTGTTGAGGATGTTCTTTGCGTTGAACGAGAAGCCGAGCTGATACTTGCGCTGGATGTACCAGGACTTGCCGACGGACAGGTTGACGAGCCAGGCGGGCTCGAACATTTCCTGCGCCGTCATATACTCCAGCTCCACGGGAGTGACCAGGTTGTCGGGACCGGCGGTAGCGTAGTCTGTGCGGTACAGGGGGTTCATGTCAAGATATGAACGGCCGAAGTACTCTACGTCGGCATCTATGAACCAGTAGTTGTAGTTGTATGCAAGACCGAGGCTGGCGGCAAGCTGCGGAGTGGAGGGCACGTAGTGCTTCTGCCAGTGGTCCAGCTCTTCGGTGAGGTTGCCGGCCTGGTCTCTCTTGAACACGGGGCTGCGCTTCCAGTAAGGCAGCAGCACGTCGTCCATAACTATCTCTGCGCTGTTGTCTACGGTCTGGGTCATGTGAGGGTTGGAGGTGTAGATATACTCTCCATAGCTCAGGACGCCCTGCAGCGACAGGTTCTCTACCAGATAGGTGGGCATCTTGAAGCCGAATTCAATGCCGGTGTGACGTTCGTCTATGCCGGTGATGGCGAAGTTGGAGAAGGCGTTCTGCAGGTCGTCGTAGGCGCTCATTACCTTGGACTGGTCGTTGACCGTAGTGTAGAAAGCGGTAGCACGGATGTTGATTCCGTTGCCGCTGTACTGCCAATTGATGTCTGAAGTGAAGGTCTTTACAGTCTCCAAATCGTCCACCATGGTGTTGCGGGTACGGGGCGACAGGAACACCTGGTTGAACTTGGGCGCATCGTTGAAGTAACCCACGTTGGCGTATACCCTCTGGCTTCCGCCTATCACGTAGTTGAGGCCGAGCTTTGCGGCGTATGTGAAGAACTTTGCTTTCTTGGAAACCCAGGAGGACCATACATCGGAGGGCTCTATTCCGGCGGCGGCCCACTGCGCGGCCATGGCCTCGTCTTTGGGCCTTCCGGGGAAGAGGCCCTTGCGCATGAGACCGTGGCGCCAGAACTCCTCGTAGCCGGCCTTTGCACCCAGGTCTGCGGAGAAGCTGCCGGCCACGAAATGACCGTTCACCCAGCCGCCGTAGTTGCGCGCCTGCGCGAGGTAGTCGTAGCCATACTTGTCTCCTACGTGCAGCTCGCGGGCGGTGCCGTGGGCGAGGTAGTAGTCAAGGTCGTTCTGAAGCTTCCAGGGCTGGGAGGCGAACTCGCGCTCGGCGAAGTTGTCTATATCCAGGAAGTACTCGCCGCCAAGCAGGTCTGCGATCTTCTTGTAGTACTCGGTATGGTTGAGACGCGCGTTGAGGCCGCCGGTAACGGTGACCCAGTCTGCCGCGCGCCATTTCACGTTGCCGGCCACATTGAAGTCGTTCTGGTCTACGTGACGCTCCTCCTGAACGTACTTGGAACGGCCGCCCTGCACGTGGTTCACGTTGTAGAGGCGGTCCCAGTCGATGTGGGTGAGGTGGGGGTAATCGTCGGCGTGTGTCCAGATCTCGTGCGACCAGCCGTACTTCATATCGTTGTGACGGCCAAGGTCTGTATTGCTGTCAAGGAAGTAGCTGGGAAGGTTGCGGTAGTAGTCGGGACGGGGGTCCTGGGCGTCGTACCAGTCAAGGGCGGTGTAGCCGTTGCTGCCGAAGCGGTAAAGCACCGTTGCGGAACCCTCCAACTTGTCTGAAGGAGTGAACTCGTAACGCACCACTGCAACGGGCTCGTGGGTCTTGCGCACACGGGCGTTGCGCACCACGCCGTTCTGGTAGCCCCAGTTGGAGTTGTACATATTGTCTCCCATAAGGTCGTAGACTTCCTGCGTGGATGCGTTCTGGGCTCCCCTCTGCCCGGGCGTGGCGAAGAAGATGAAGCTGAGCTTGTTGGAACGGTCGAACACCTTGTCTGCCGCCAGGTAGTAGGCGAATGAACGGTAGTACACACCGTCTATCCAGTCGTTGCCGCCAAGACGGGCGGATACGTTGGCCGCAAAAGCCCAACCGTTGTCCATAAGGCCGGTGGCGTAGGAGGCCATCAGGCGCAGGCGGTACAGCTGGCTGTTGGTCATCACGCTGCCCCTCAGGCCCTTGCGCACGTTGGTGGCATTGCCGAAGATGTAGGTGAGACCGTTGTAGCCGCCGAAGCCGAAGTCTGAGATCTCTGCCCCGTTCACTGTCTCCTTGCTGCGCATGGCCTCGTTAAGGCCGCTCCAGAGGGAGTAAGGACTGTATCCGGTGATGGCGTCGTTGAGGCGCACGCCGGCAAGGTAAACGTCCTGGCTCTCTGAACTGTAGCCGCGGGCGCGGAAACGCACCGAGGAGAAATTGTAACCGGCGATATTGTTGAATACGTCGTTGGAGCCGAACAGGATGGTGGGATTGTCGTTGTAGCCCGAGTCTTCCAGGTCGAAGGCGGCGAAGGCGGCGTCGTCCACTTCGTTCACCTGCTGGAGCGCGGTGAGCGACAGGTTGAACATATTCTTCACATAACCGTCGTTCACCGTGACCTGCACCGTATTCTCGAGGAAATCGGGGGCCTGGATCACGAGGGTGTACATGCCATTGTCCAGATTGCCTATCTGGAACGTTCCGTCGGGGGCGGATTCTGCCGTGGCAATCTCGTTGGCGCCCTGCATAAGCACAAGGCGGGCCTTCTCTATGGGCTCCCTGCCGTTGCGGTTTACCACCGTACCCTTAACGCCGCCGGTGAAATCCTGGGCGGACAGGGTTGCGGCGGCCGCAATGGCCACAAGCGTAAGAAGAATTCTCTTTGTCATATTACTTGGCGATAACTATGTACGTGGGATAGTGGTCGGAATAGCC
>JAGCCD010000010.1 GCA_017651785.1 Bacteroidales bacterium | reverse complement strand
CTCGTAGCTGGCGTCGTGGGAGGAGGCGAAGTCGGCGGCTATGTCGGCAGGGACGAGGCCTTTGATGAAGTCGGCAAGGGACATTTTTCCAAGCGCCGCGCCGCCGCCTTCGTCGCCGATTATATAGCCGCCGGAGCGCACTCGGAAACTCACGTCGGTGCCGTCCCACTGGCAGGCGTTGGAGCCGGTGCCGAGTATGGCGACTATCCCGGGGCTCCGGCCGCACACGGAACGGGCAGCCGCCACAAGGTCGTTTTGAATATCGATGTCGGCAGCATCGATCCAGGTACGGATGCAGTGCTCCAGCATCCCGCGGATTTGCGGTGTGACGATTCCGGCAACGTAGAGGTAAAAGCCTTCGGCCTTTTGCTCTCCAAGGTCTGAGAGGGAGTCTGACAGCACTTTGAGCACATGCTCCATAGACATTGTGGAAACGTTCATTCCCTGGGATTGGAATGCACGCACCTGCGCGTCGCCGCTGACGATACGCCAGCTGCTCTTGGTTGCTCCTGCCTCTACAACTATCTTCATACTAATGGGTTACAACGGCCGCAAAACCATAGTCGGCCACTGCGGAGGAATACTCGGAAACGTAAGCCGCAGGCACGCTGAGCTTGACTGCCGAAGGCGAATCAGAGTTGTGGTTTCTCAGCCTCGAGAACTGTCCGGCCACCCATTCGCCGCTGTCTTTCCTGTAGTATTTGAATATCGTTTCGAATTTTTCGTACGTATCGAACTCAACCCGGATCTCTTCCAGATTGGGGAAATCGCCCCTGAAAGAATTCACCCAGATATCATACTTCAACGATGCGGGGAAGCTGATGGTCTTGGCGAAGGAGTTGTAAAGGGGACCGTCTCCGCCGCCGATGCCCGTAGTCCCTTCCTTAATCACATTGGTTCCTGTGGTCTTCTCGCATAGCCAGACCAGTTCATTCTTATATCTCTCATCGTACAGGTTGCCGAATTCATCTACCGGGAAACCCTCTGCCTTGGAAGTGATGGTAAGCTTTGGACAGTCCAGCACAAACGAATTGCTTGAAACATCCGGCAGATCCTTCAGGCTGGCCGGCAGATTCAGTTCTTCAAGAGCAGTACATCCGTTGAAAGAAGATACGCGGATATACGTCAGTCCCTCGGGAAGAACGACTTTCTTCAGATTCTTACAATTCTCGAAAGCATATTTCATAACGCCCTTCACCGGATACTCGATACCATTACAGTACACAGACGCAGGCACCACGACCGTGCCGCTGTATGTGTCTGGAGCAGAAGAGGTTGAGTATGTTGAGTTGGTTATGGCTGCGGAGCCGTCGTCGGGATCGATGCTGAAATACATATCGTGATACTTGAATCCGCAGAAGCTGAAATACACAATCCGGTAGCAGGAAGGTTTAACCAGAGAATACACCTTTACGGCGCCTATCGCCGGTTCCACTGCAGAGACAACGCCCTCAGGAGTGACTTTGATGCGATTGTCCAGAGAAAGATAGCCGACACTCTGGTCTGCCTTTGAAGGGCTGACGTAAACACAGGAACCGAGATCGAAGGTACTGCCTAACTCCAAGCCGTATGGATTATAACTACCGTAGTAGTTATTGTAAATCGGCGCACCGCATTCCACATATTCGGGAAGGCCATCTACGTCGAATTCTGCACTTATCTCGCCCAGGTTGGTAACCTTGCCGGCCTCTACGGTAAGGGTGTTATACGAATGCTTGTATGCCCTCTGATCCGCTTCGTTATAAAGGGTAACGTATATGCCTTTTGCGTAATTACCCGGAGGAACGGCAACATAATACGGCTCACCTGCGACGAAGTGGCCCTCCTGGGGCAATACAACGATAAAGTCGGATTTCCCGTACCAGATCCTGAGTTCTCCAGTATCCGCTTCTATCCAGGCTCCGTTATTGGTGCTGGAGTTAACGGCAAGGGGCGCTCCGGAAACGGTCCCGATATCTATGTACTTGATGTCCGCGTCCTTTACCGTAAACTTGAGCAAACCCACTGCCGGGCGGAAATGAAGCTCATCCTCACCCCGGGCAAACAGCAGCATATGGTCGCGTGAAACACCGCCGGCAGGGACTGTCTGCTCCCTGAAAAAATACATGGAGAAACCGTCTCCTCCGGAATAGGAAACGCAGTCATAAGGCCATGCGGCATGATAAGGAGCCGGAATCATAATCTCGTCTCCTTCAAAAGCCGCTTTGCCGCCCTCGAGTTCCCTTGCATAAGAAAAAATATACGACTGGGCATATCCTTCCGCAGACAGGAATATTTTGTCCGTGGGCTCCCAGGACAACTTATAATTGTCGAACGCCACCTTAGTGCCGTCTATTCCGGCAACGATGGTCTGTTTGGCGCTGACCTCGGGCTGTGCCGGTTCAACGCTGCAGGCGGCAAGCAGCAAGCAGGCCGCAGGAAGAAGCCACTTACCACTCATAATCCGTCAAGTCTTCAAAGTCATCTATGCTGCTCACAAGGGAGTCACAGATGAGGTGGTCCGGAACGCGTTCGAGCAGTTCCGAATCGGGTTTAACGTATGTCTTGTCCATATTTATGGGTGTTGGTTACACTTCTGGGGCGGCGGCGAATTCCCGCAGGAACCGCAGGTCGTTCTCGAAGTAGTGGCGGAGGTCGTTTACCCTCCACTTGAGCATTGCAATGCGCTCAAGGCCCATACCGAATGCGAAGCCGCTGTAGCGCTTTGAGTCTATGCCGCTGGCCTCGAGCACGTTGGGGTCTACCATGCCGCAGCCAAGGATTTCCAGCCAGCCGGTACCTTTGCAGATGTTGCATCCCTTGCCGTGGCAGATGTTGCAGCTCACGTCTACCTCTGCCGAAGGCTCGGTGAAGGGGAAGTAGCTGGGACGCATGCGGATCTGGGTGTCGGGCCCGAACATCTCGCGTGCGAAGAGAAGGATGGCCTGCTTGAGGTCGGCGAAGGTCACGCCCTCGTCGATGTTGAGTCCCTCCACCTGGTGGAAGATGCAGTGGGCGCGGGCGCTGATG
>JAGCCD010000106.1 GCA_017651785.1 Bacteroidales bacterium | reverse complement strand
TATGAAATGCAAGCCCTTCGGCTACGTTGGCTTTCATTTCCTGTAGCGTCTTTCCGGTTGCCACGAACGCAATCCGCTCGTCTGCCAGCGTTGCGCAATAATTCTTTCCTGTCCAGTCGATGAGAACTTCTATCTTTTCCATCCTGCTTGTTTCCATATGCTATTCTTTTCCCGACACGGTAACGATGCCGGGAGTGTTATCATTTGCAAATTGTCTGTGATCGTCGCGTGTCCTTTTCAGGTACCATCCTCTTTTGGTTAGCAATCTTACAATCTGTTTTACTTTGTATCTATTCAGAGTTTAAGCCTTAAAAGGTATAATTTTCTATACTTATATCCAAATACTTTTCTACTAAGAAAACAAGAATTATCCGTTTTTCTTCGCTTTGCAACACTTATGTTGAACTATGGCACTGTAATAGTGCCAGGGGGCAGTTTCACAATTAAAGAAATGTAAAAAACGGCGTTATTTTACCTAAACGCACGGGTATGTAGTGAGACCCCTACTCCCTCGCTTCCCCAAGGGGCTGAGACCAGTCCACGGAGGCGCCTTGGGCGGCGGAGAGGGAGTCGATTACGTCCCGCAGGGTGGCGAGCAGGGCGGATTCGCGTTTGCGGGAGCGGCGGCCAGGGGCGGAATAGAGTTGCTGCTCGAAGTAGGCGTCATAGGAGACGGCGAAGTCGTCTGGGGCGTTGTGGGGGAAGAAGGTGACGGCAGCGCGGTAGGTGATGGTGCCGGCTTCGGAGTCGGATATGAGCATTACCAGGGCGGCGTGGCGCGGAACGCCGGAGAAGGTGCCTTCTGCCGCAAAGTACTGAGAGTAAACGTTAACTACCATTCGAACAAGTATTTACAATATTCTCTGATACGCCAGCCGCTCGTCGCCGGACTCGAGGTAAATGATGCCGCAGTAGGTGAAGCCGTGCGCCGCAAGGAGGTGCTGCATGATGAGGTTGTCGCGGTGGGTGTCGATGCGTATGTTGGGCTCGCGCAGCGAGCAGAAGGAGAGCATGGCGGCAAAGATGCCGTGCACGTCAGGGAGGCTGGCGATGCGGTGGATGACGTGGTACGGGGCGATGTCGTCCAGCCAGGAGCCGCCGTAGATGGTGGCGTAGGTTGGTTCGGGCGACGTGAGGAATGCGAAGTAACCGGCAATGCCGACGCCAGGAGCCTCGATGACGTACCCTCCGCCGCAGGCGATATCGGCCTCTATCCGTTCACGGGGCGGGTAGCCGCCAATCCACTGGTTCATATTGCCGGAAGCGCGCATTATGCCTCTGGCGGCTGCAGTTACCTCCATTATGGCGGGGACATCGCTGATTGTGGCTGGGCGGACGTTCATCGTCGCCAAATATAGTCAATTTTTCATCCGTATTCCTTATATTTGTACGGTTAATAATCTTGCAACATGAAAAAGACTCTTATTCTTCTTGCCGCAGCAATGGCTCTTTGCGCCTGCCAGTTTAACCTGGGTAATCTGGGCGGCTTCAATTTCAATGGCGGAAAGACAATCAAGTGCGACGGCGAAGTGATAGAAAAGTCCTTCGACCTTACCGGTTTTGACGCCGTAACCGTGAAGGGCAACGCAAATGTGGTATTCGCCCAGGCGGAATCGCACAAGGTCTCTGTCGAGGCCAACGAGGAAGTGTTTGAATATCTTGAGATTAACCAGGAAGACAACCGCCTCGTAATTTCCACCCAAAACGGCGTGGTAATAGCGGCCAAGACATACAAGATCTTCGTAAGTGCACCCCTGCTTAAGGATGTTTTGATTGCCGGAGCCGCAGATCTTGATGTTGTGGACGGCTACGTCTCATCTGAACCCGTTAACGTAGAGGTTGACGGAGCAGGAGACATGACCTTCGTGGACGTGTCCGTTCCGTCTTTGAGTATCACGATAAACGGAGCAGCAGACCTTGACATACAGAATGTGAAGGCTCCCGAGCTGTCTGTAACCGTGAATGGTGCGGGAGACGTTGACATTGCCAACCTTGAATCAGACTCCGTGAGCCTTACGGTCCGCGGTGCGGGTGACGCGCAGATTTCCGGCACCACCAGGGCTGCCGACTTCCACGTGGCGGGCGCCGGCGCAATAGACGCACGCGCCCTCAAGTGCGAGAACGTCACCACTGCCAAGCACGGCGCTGCGAAAATCAGATTGTAGCATAAACTCCCAAAAAAGCAGCCTGCGAATGAATTTCGCAGGCTGCTTTTCTTTTATGACAGATCCCTCTACTCTGCCGCAACAACGGTTATTGTTTCAGCCGAGGGGTCATAAGTTACGATGTAAGTACCGTCTGCCGGCAGTTTGATGTTATTTCCACCGCTTTCTACCGGATAAGGAACGCCAAGCTCAATCTGATCTACCGTATTATCCCAACTTAATCCTCGGTCAGCATAATTCCAGCTATGGTTCTTACGGATTTTGAAGCCGCCATCAATATCATTAGCAGAAGTAATGAAGGTGGCCGGACTGATCCACTTGCCGTCAACGAGTGTCATATCTACATCGCCACCCCAATCGTTAAATTTCCCAATAAGGCTCCAGACCGTGTAATTTGAGACTACCAGCATAGGTGTCGGGAAATTAAGGTCAAGTACAAACCTGTAGTATCCCGGCCCGGTGACTTTAATGTTCGAACCACCTGCTGCAGCCTCGAAAGGCTCATCGACAGTAGCGATGAATGGATCTTCGCTGCTGGCGGCACCATAGTTATTATCCCAACTGCCATTCTGGCGCCACTTGAACTCACAGCCTCCCTCATCCAGAACCTCATAAATCACAGTCCAAACTCCACGGGCCGTCTCTGTTGCCAGGATATCGCTTGCCCATCCGTTAAAGCTGCCGATAATGTTCCAACCTGTCACTTCCGGCTGAGGATCAGGGATATAAGGCTCATTTACAAGTTCGCTCGTTTTGCCGTTATTGGAAGCGGGGACAAAGATTGCAACATTGGAATATTCGTTGAAATAGACGTCATAGATGCCATCTTCCTTCACGACGCAGTTT
>JAGCCD010000105.1 GCA_017651785.1 Bacteroidales bacterium | reverse complement strand
TCGCGGTTGATTTTCTCCGCCACCTCATCTATGGCCTCCTCTATGCGGGAGTGGAAGATGAACTTGCGGAACGTCTTGTCGTGAAGGGTTACTTTTTCCATTGGAATTATTGTTTGGGCTGTTTGTCCAGGAATGCCACCACGTCGCCCACGGTCTTGAAACCGGCCAGTTCCTGGTCGGGGATCACGATGCCGTAGTCGTCTTCCATTCTCATAAGGAGCTGGAGGATGTCCAGGGAGTCGGCGCCCAGGTCTTTCTTTATGTCGGACTGGAGCGTTATCTGTGACGGGTCGCGGCGGAGCTGCTTTGCAAGTATTGCTTTAACTTCTTCAAACATAGTTGGATAGGGTTTATAGTTCGTAGTGTTCGTAGCGGCAGATTACCTCCTCTGTTTTGGCGCCGAGCTCGCTCAGCTGCATCTTGTAGGCCTGCTCGATGCACTTCTGCACGGATACGGCCTTGCTGCTGCCGTGGCCCTTTACTATGACTTTGGAGGTACCCAGAAGCACGCTGCCGCCGTAGTTCTGGTAGTTCATGAATTCCTTCTCTTCCTTGAACATCTTTGCCATTAGGGCGGCGCCCACCTTGTAGATGAACTTGGAATAAATGTCTTTCTTCAGCTTCCCCAGGAGCTCGAGGGCGGCGCCTTCAGTGGACTTGACGAGCACGTTGCCGGAAAAGCCGTCGGCTACCACCACGTCGTAGTTGCCGCTAAGCAGGTCGCGGCTCTCCATATTGCCCACGAAGTTGATCTCGGGCGTTTCGCCCAGGAGTCTGTATGCGGTCTGACGCAGTTCGTCGCCCTTTTCCGGCTCCTTGCCTACGTTGAGCAATGCCACTCGCGGCTTGTAGATGCCGTATACGTTTTCCATATACAGCGAGCTCATAATAGCGAACTGACGCAGATGGTCTGCGGTCACTTCTACGTTGGCGCCGCTGTCGCAAACGCCCACTATTCCGCCGCTCATAGTGGGGAGGATGGGGCAGAAGGCGGGACGGATGATACCGCGCAGCCTGCCAATGCGTGTGAGGGCTGCAGCAACCAGAGCGCCGGTGGAGCCGGTGCTTACCATCGCCGCCACGGAATCGTCGTCCCTCAGCAGGCGGATGGCCTTTATCATCGAGCTCTCGCGCTTGAGGCGGATGACGTCTGTGGGACGCTCGTCGCAGCCGATTACCTGAGGGGCGTGCAGAATGTCGATTCTTGACGCATCGTATTCATTTCCTGCGAGTTGCGCCTTTATGGCCTCCTCGTCTCCGCTCAGGATGAGGTGCAGGTCGGGGAACTGTACAAGGGCCGCAAGGGCGCCCTGTACGTTGGCCTGGGGGCTGTGGTCGCCGCCGAAGCAGTCTACAATAATCTTTATCATACCAGTTTCTTTACGAAGGCGCGGCGCCTCTTGTGAACGGTTCTGTCGAAGTGCTTCCAGAGGTTCTGGATGTCGTAGTTGTCCTCCAGATTGAGGTTGGTTTCTGCGTACTGCACACCGTCTTCCTTGAGCATTCGCATAAGGGCGGCGGCGAATACGGCGCTGATTCCCATATTGAGGTATGCTGGATCTACGCCCACCAGGCCGAGGTCAAGAATGCGGGGCTTGCGCTTGGTCTTGAGGAAACGCAGGAGCATTCCCGGAGTGATGCGGCCGCCGGAAGGGCGGAGCGCCTCAGTGAGGGTGGGGAAGCAGATGCCAAAGGCGACCATCTTGTCGTGCTCGTCAAGAATAACGGCCACATAGCGGAGGTCTACGATGAAGCGGAAACCGTCTATCATCTGCTTCTTCATCGCGTCCGTAAACGGCACGGTGCCGTACAGCTTGTCGTATGACTTGTCTATAAGGTCGAACAGGCCGTCCCCGTACTTGTTTATGAAGTCGTTGACGTTTTTGGCCGGGCCCATATGGAGCTTGTAGCGGCGCATCACGAAGTCTCCCAGCTTCTCAAGGTCTCCCTCGTAGTCTGCGGGAACGCGGAGCTGGCTCTCTGTCCAGTCTACCTCCTTAACATAGCCGTTTGCCTCTATAAGTTTCTGATAATAAGGGAAATTGTACTGCTCCTCGTAGGTGGAGTACTGGTCGAAGCCCTCTATCAGAAGGCCCTCGCGCTCAAGGTCGGAGAAGCCCAGGGGGCCGTGTGCCGTGTCCATTCCCTTTGCCACCGCCCAGCGCTCTACGGACTGGATTAGGGCGTCGGCGACCTGCTGGTCGTCTATTGAGTCGAAGCGGCCGAAACGGACGCGCTTCTCGCCGTTCTTCTGGTTGGCGGCCTTCTGGATTATTCCGCTGATGCGGCCTACCATCTTACCGTCCCTGTAGGCGTTGTAGTAAACGGTGTCGCAGGTGTCGTTATAGATGTTTTTGCTGCCGAAGATGGCCATTTCGTCGCCGTACAGGGGCGGGCAGAAGTACGGGCAGTCCTTGTAGAGCTTCAGGGGAAACTCCACGAACTGCCGGCGCTCGGCACAGGTCTTGACTTCTCTTACTTCAAGCATGGCTTATCTGTGCTTACCGTGGAAACAGACGCCCATTCCGTTGGGGCCGCAGTGACTGCCGATCGTGGGGTTCACGACGGTCTGTATGATCTTAAGGTCGTCTCCGAACTTGGCGCGGAGCTTCTCTACGAGTATGTCTACGAGCTCCTGGCAGTCTGCGTGGCCTATTACTACGCGGTGGTCTTTTACGTTTTCTCCCAGGTCTTCCACATATTGCACCAGGCGGGAGATTGCCTTGTCGCGGCCTACCTCCTTGCCTATGGAAACCATCTTGCCGTCAGGTCCCACGTAGATGATGGGGCGAATGCCGATGAAGGAGCCCATTGTCGCGGCGAGTCCGCTCACGCGGCCGCTGCGGCGGAAGAACTTGAGGTCGTCGGCAATGAAGTACAGGGGGAATTTCTGCACCTCCACTTTTGCCCACTCCAGAACTTCTTCAGGAGTTTTGCCGGCTTTGAAGAGGTCGCCGATCTCAAGGACCATATTCAGCGACTGGGCCGATATGCCCAGGGTGTCTACGCTGTAGAATTTGCGCTCGGGGTACTTTGCAAGCAGGTTCTTCACGGCCATGTTCATATTCTCGAAGGTATTGGACATACCGGAAGAGAAGTGGACGTAGAATATGTCGTTGCCTGCTGCGAATTCGGGCTCGAAGTACTTCACGTAAACCGCCTCGCTGATGGCGCTGGTGGTGGGAAGCGTGCCCGCCCTGAGCATATTGTAGAATGTCTTGTGGTCGAAATCCTCTCCCTCCACGTAGGGCTGGTAAAGTTTGCCGTCTACGGTGTAGGGCATAGGGATGACTTTGTATCCGTACTCCCGTGCGATGGCGGGGGTTACGTCGCAATCGGTATCAGAAAAAAGTGTTAACATAGTATGAATGTGTAGTCGTATACGGCCTGTCCGCCGTGGGTGTAAATGAATTCTGTGCTGGGGTAAGCCTGGGTGAGCTGCTTTACAAGAGCCGCAGCCTCTTCCTCGTTTGAAGCGGCGCCGCCGAAGACGAGCACCACGTCGTGAGAACCGGCCTCAAGGGCCTTGCAGAGGGCAAAGGCTGCATCTGAACGCGTGTCTGCGCTGCTCAGTACCTCATCTCCCTTATAGCCTATGTAGCCGCCTTTTCGTACCTCTATTCCGTCCATTACGGTGTCTCTGCTGGCGGGGGAGACCATGCCGCAGACAACCGCCTCCGCTATCTCCTGCGCCGCGGCTGCTATGGAGTCTGTATCTGCGGATGAAGTGTCAAGCGAGGCGATTGCCACGTACCCCTGGCCAAGGTCCTTGGTGGGGATGGTGACCACGCGCGCATCTGCATAAACATCTGCTGCCTGGCGGGCAGTCATAATGATGTTGGAGTTGTTGGGGAAAACGAATATGGTCTTTGCAGGAACCTTCTCGAACGCGGCAATGAAGTCTGCCACCGACGGGTTCATGGTCTGGCCTCCGGACACCACGAAGTCTGCGCCTATGGTCTTGAAGGCCTCTTCCATTCCGGCACCGCTTGCGACAGTCACAATGCCGTAGTCTTTCTTTTTTACCGGCTTGGGCTTTTGTGCAAGATTGGAATTGTGGTGCTGGAGAGTCATGTTCTCTACCTTTACGGTGAGGAACTCGCCCCACTTCTGGCAGTGGCTGAGGATGTCTCCGGGGGTCTTGGTGTGTACGTGAACTTTTATGATAGTGCCCTCACGGAAGAATACCACGGAGTCTCCGGCTCCGGTTATGTAATCCTCTATCTCCTTGGCGTCGAAGGTTGCCAGGTCTACCTTGCTGCTCTGCAGGCGGAGGAGGAACTCTGTGCAGTAGCCGAATGTGAGTTCCGAGTTCTCGTCGAACAGGGAGAAATCCACCGTCTGCGCCTTTGCGGGGGCGGTGGGGGATACACCGTTGGAAATGCCCAGAAGCGCGTCCTGAAAGCCGTAGAAGATGTGCAGTAGGCCTGCGCCGCCGCTGTCTACCACACCGGCGTCTGCAAGCACCTGAAGCTTCTCCGGCGTGTGCTCAAGGGATGTTTCCATACCCTGCACGAGGGCGCCAACGTATTCTTCCATCGACTTTTTCTTGAGGGGTTCTGCGCACTCTGTGCTTTCTCGTACCACAGTGAGCATTGTGCCCTCTACGGGGTGGGCTACCGAGCCATATGCTTCTTCTACCGCCTTTGCCATGGCGGCGGCAAAACCGGCCGTATTTGTTTTGTTAAGGCCTGCGAGGCCCTTTGCCATTCCGGCGAATATACGTGATAAGATAACCCCCGAATTGCCCCGGGCGCCCATAAGCATGCCCGAAGACGCGGCGCCGGCAATCTCTCCGAGCGTGGCGCCTCCAAGCTGGGAGGCCTGGGTGTAGCCGGACTCTATTGTGAGACACATATTGTCTCCGGTGTCTCCGTCGGGGATGGGAAAAACATTTAAGTCGTTGACGGCCTGCCTGTTCTGGCCGAGGCGGGAGCAACCCTGGGAAAGCATGGAAAGAAATAGCTTTCCGGTGAGGCTGTAGGTTTGTACGTTTTTATGTTGCATAGAATATGCAAAGATAGCAATTTATTCGTATATTGAAACGCCAAAACTATGAACTATGAGACTGCTAACAGCCCTTGCAGCGGCCTTGCTGGCCGCTTCTCCCGGCCCCGGATTCGAGGGTGCCGTACTTGCCGTAACCGGCGCCTCCTGTATGGAAGATCTGGATGAGACAGTGTTGGAGCGCTTCCGTTCCCTTGAGCTTCATCCGCTGGACCTCAATTCCTGTCCGCGCAGCCGCCTGCTGTCCTGCGGACTTTTCAACGCCTTCCAGGTTGCCTCTTTGCTGGAGTACCGCCGGCAAACGGGTGATATTCTGTCATATACGGAACTATCCCTTGTAGACGGCTTCCCTCCGGACTTCGTGGAGGCGCTGCGTCCCTTTACGGTACTGGGGCTTTCTAACCAGCCGCCGGGGCACCGCGAGGGGCGTCCGCATCACGACGTTATGCTTCGCGGCTCGGTCCGTAAAGACGGGGGAGCGGATATGCAATCGGCCTGGGGCGTGAAGTACAAGTTTACGATGGGAGAGAAGGCGGAGCTGAACTGGGGCACGCGCATCACTTATTCCAATCAAAAAGTGACTCCTGGGACGCTCAGCGCCGCTTACTACGGCAGAAGATACCTGGGAAAAGTGGTGCTGGGACATTTCGCGGCCCGCTTCGGCCAGGGGCTGGCCCAGTGGAGCGGCTTCAGCATGTCGCCATACAGCGGCGTATCGTGCCT
>JAGCCD010000009.1 GCA_017651785.1 Bacteroidales bacterium | reverse complement strand
CGGGAGCAGTAATCATATTCCCCCTTTCGTATATCATAAATGACTGCATAGCAGAGGTTTGGGGCTATCGCAAAGCCCGACTGGTCATTTGGATGGCCTTCGCTATGAACCTCTTGGTCGTGCTGGTGGGCCAGCTGGTAGTATGGCTGCCCGCAGCTGCGTTCTGGGATGGAGCGCCCCACTTCGACTATATGTTCCGTATGGCGCCCAGAGTGGTATTCGCCTCGCTCCTGGCATTCCTTGCCGGATCCATGCTCAACGCCCTTGTTCTCAGCCGGATGAAGGTGGCCGGCGGCGGCAAGCGCTTCGGCCTCAGGGCAATAGTATCATCCGTTGCCGGAGAGCTTACAGATTCCCTCATCTTCATACCCATAGCTTTCTTCGGCACCCCTTTAAAGGCCCTGCTGTCTATGATGATTGCGCAGGTAACCTTCAAAGTGTGCTATGAAATACTTGTACTTCCCCTTACCGCCTCTGTGGTGCGCAAGGTAAAGAAGATAGAAGGAACAGACACCTTTGACGATCAGATTTCGTATAACCCGTTTAAAATCAAAGATATATAATGGAATCCAGGAAAAACGAAGGGCTCCAGTCCCTTGGTCACAGGACCGAGTACAAGAGTACATACGACCCTTCAGTGCTCGAGGCCTTCGAGAACCGTCACCAGGACCACGACTACTGGGTGAGGTTCAACTGCCCCGAGTTTACCAGCCTCTGCCCTATAACAGGCCAGCCCGACTTTGCGGAAATCCGCATCGGTTACATTCCCGACGTGCGTATGGTAGAGAGCAAGAGCCTCAAGTTGTATCTCTTCAGCTTCCGCGACGAGGGCGCATTCCACGAGGACTGCGTGAATATCATCCTCAAGGACCTGGTGAAGCTGATGGATCCCAAATATATTGAGGTGACGGGCTTCTTCACCCCCCGCGGCGGCATCAGCATCCATCCGTACACCAACTACGGCCGTCCCGGCACCCGTTACGAAGAACTCGCACTCAGAAGACTCGAAACCCACGAATAGCATGAAGACCCTTAACATTCCCCTCCTGCAGAATCTGGAAGACTGCGACCTCGACTCCGCCCTTGAGACAGGCGGCGCCCCCTTCCGCGTAGATACCGTAAACTGGCCCGCGGAGTACCCTTATGCCCCCCTGTGCGCCGGCAGAATAGCCCGCACGGAGGATTCCCTTCTGGTAGACTGGCGCGTGAGCGGACTCGACCTCAGGGTGCAGAACCTTGCCGATTGCGGCCGCAGCTGGGAAGACAGCTGCGTGGAGCTGTTCCTGCAGGTGCCGGGAAGCGACGGCTACTTCAACTTCGAATCCAATCCCGCAGGCCGCCTCACCGCAGCCTGGGGTACCGGCAGGCACGACCGCAAGCCTCTGAGCCAGGAGGTGCTTGGAAAGATTGTCCGCATCACTTCAGTTGAGGGCCTTCCCGCCGTAAACGAGCCCCTGGACTACAAGGGCGGCATCTGGAATTGGCGTGTGCTGCTGATAATACCCTTCGAGGTGCTTGGCCTTGAAGAGGCTCCCGCAACCCTGAAGGGTAATATATATAAGTGCGGAGACCTCACGGCACATCCGCACTTCGTATCATGGGCACCTGTAGGAACTCCTTCACCTGACTTCCACAGACCCGAGTATTTCGGGGAGTTTACCCTATAATTTCCTTCATCTGTGGCACCTTGGCCATGGCGGCGTGGAACAGCGCCACCTGGTTGCGCGTGCGTACGAGGTTGTGGTCGGGGTACTTGATCTTGTAGTAGGTGTCTCCGTTGATGTAGTCTGCAAAGAAGCGCACGGCCTGCATATAGGGGAAGAGGCACGCGGCATAAGGCAGGTTCTCCTTCTCTATGGGAGTGAGGAAGCTTGCTGTTCCCTCAAGGTATCCCTTTGCGAACGCCTCGAAGATATCCATCTTGAAGTCTACCTTCTCCCAGGCGGGATCGTCCTCAGCCACGGTGTTGGCCGCGGTGCGCAGGAAGTCGCCGAAATCTGAGAAGACGAAAGACGGCATCATGGTATCTAAGTCTATGATGCAGAGCACGTTGCCGTTCTCGTCGAACATCATGTTGTTAACCTTTGTGTCGCAGTGGCAGATGCGTTTGGGAAGGATGCCCTCGCGGTACATGCGCTCCGCTTTGCACATCTCTTCTTCGTACGGAAGGAGGTCTGCCAGGATGGCCTGGACCTCGGGTTCTGCCATGCGTCCGGCGGCGTCTGCCTCTACCGCCTCGTGCAGCTGGCGGGCGCGGAGCTCCATGTTGTGGAAGTCGGGAATGGTTTCTCCGAGGGTGTCGGGGATGTCTGCGAGCATTGCCTCGAAGGCGCCGAAAGATTTACCGGCAAAGTAGGAATACTTGGGGTCTACGGTCTCGTAGGTGTATGCACCTTTGATGAATACCGATACTCTCCAGTATGATGTGCCGTCTGTCCAGTAGGTCTTGCCCGTCTCCTTGCAGGGGAGGAAGGTAAGGACCTTGCGGTCTATGTCGGGATCTCCCGCCAGCTTGCGGCGGATGTGGGCGGTTGCGCAGTCGATGTTGTGCTGCAGAAGCTCTACGTCCTTGAAAATGGAGTTGTTGATCTTCTGGAGTACGTAGTCGTCGGGACCGTCGGTCTTTACGAGGAGGGTGTCGTTTATAAGGCCGTTGCCCAGGGGCTTGATTTCCAGAATGTTGCCCTTGATGGCGAAATGTTGTGCTATCTCTTTCATCATGCGGTTTGATTATTGTTTTGCGTTGAAGGATTCTTTTACATCCTCCCATTTATAGTAGGGACCGCCCGGGAGGGTGATGAGGGAGGTCTCGCGCTCGTTGATGAAGAATTTCACCAGTACGTCTTTCTGCCTGTTACGGTAGAAGACAATCTGAAGGTTACCGGCGAAGGGGGAGTACAGGTATCCTGGCCAGTCAAGGCACTGAGTTGCGTCCAGGCGCTCTGCAATGCCCTTTACGCCCATCCAGGAGCAGGCCGCCAGAAGCTGGTAGTCGTGACCGAAGCGAAGGTCGGCGCAGATGCCTCCCTTGCTGATGGCCTCGTCTGCCCTCTCCACTATGTCGCGGGCAAGGGCTTCCGACTCTGGCATAGCCATGCGCCTGGCACCGAATTCCTTTGAATTGCACTGGCGCAGGAAGAGATTCATCGAGATGTTCTGGGCGTACCAGTAGCGGTCGTCGGGGGTGAAGAGTCTGAGCAGGAAGTCGCTGTAGTCGAAAGATCCTGCTATGGCGGCGACTGCGAACGTTCCGTCCAGCATCTCCGCAGGCGCGCCCACTTGGGCCCGGCATTGTGACGGGTCCCGGAATATGCGCGACAGGAACTGTGCCGTATCTGCAGGATGCTCGGCGGCGTGCGCGAGGATGAGTTTATATGCCTCGTCCCTCACGTCGTCCGGGTCTACGCTGCTGCAGTATTTCATGAACTCCTCGCCGGTGTCCCAGCCCATATTGATCCTGGGGTTGAGAGAAAGGAGCTCGGAGGTGAATGCCGCCATGCTCACAAGGCACCTTGGCGAGGTGCTGGAAACGGCCCTGACTGTCTTCCCCTTGCCTTTGAACACCTTCTTGTACTTGTTGAACATACGCTTTGCGATTGAGCGGTGCTCGCGCGCTCCGCGGGGAGTGAGGCGTCCGTCCATATGGTTATGGAGGGCTACGATCTCACTTATCTCCTTGCGGGCCCTTTCTCCTTCTTCTGTAAGAAGACCGGCGTCGTGGGCTTTGTTGTACATCTCTACAGTTGCCGCATAGATTTCTCCCTCCCAGTCGCTGCGGGCGCCGTGGCGGCCGTAATGGCTGATGTAGAAGGGCTTATAGCCGCGGGGAACCGGGGTCTCCGCCTGCGGAAGGAACTCGTATGGGTTGGTGTTTACGCCAGTGCGGAAGATATTCTCTTCCAGGTAGGCCTCAAGCTGGGGATTCTTCGCGTCCTGCGCAGATGCTGAAAGGCATGCGCACAGGAGCAGGACGGCTGTCAGGGCTGTTCTTTTCATCTCAATGCTATTCCTTGCTCAGAAGCAGCACGCAGGTGATTGCGGCTACGATACCGATGATCTGGGGGATTGAAGGGAAGTGCGCGTAAAGGATGAGGGATATGACGCAACCAATCACGGGGGCGCAGGCATCTGCAAGCGGAGCTATGACCATAGCCTTTCCATAACGGTTGGCATATACCAGCGAGTATGCGCCTATTGCGTTGAGTATCTGCACCATAAAGGTGAAGTACGGGCCGTTGAAGCTCATATTGATGGGCTGCGAGAAGTCTGTCATGAGCAGCGCCACGGGGATGAGCACCACGCCGGATATCGCCATATACACGAACACGCTCTCCGGATCGGGAGTGTAGTTGTTGGCGAGTTTCATGATGAGCACCTGAGTGCCCCAGAACACGAAGACTATTGTTGCGAATGCCAGCCAGAGCCAGCTGGTTACACTCTCGTCGCTCTTGCCGGACAGAGAGAAGCACACGATTGCCACGAATGCCAGGAAGATACCTATGGCGCCGAACTTGCTCACCCTCTCTTTAAGGAAGATGGCGGAAAGGATAACGGTTATGATAGGCGCTACCGAGATCATGGGGATGACAAGGTATGCCGGGCCGTACTTGAGGGCCTGGAACAGCGCGAGCTGTCCTCCGGCGCCGAGAATTCCCACACCCATACCCAGAAGTATGCTCTT
>JAGCCD010000104.1 GCA_017651785.1 Bacteroidales bacterium | reverse complement strand
GCCGTTGCCGAAAAGGACTTTGTCCCTGATGTAATAGATGACCGTACCAAGCTGGGTCAGGCGCATTCCGAGCGAGCTGCCGTCGGTAACGGCGTTGGTATCGAAAATCGAAAAAACGGACAGCAGCACTCTCCTTGCCCTTGGAACTACCAGCACCAGCAGGAGCCCCAATGCCACCGAAGCGCCCAGAACGGTCAGTTTGACCTTGACCTCCTTTCGCTGGGCGATGAAGTACACCAGCAGGCATACCAGGTAGCAGAACACGACGGTGCGGCAGTTACATGCGATAACGCCGAACAGGCAGCACACCTGGGCTATGATAAATCTGGTCCTTGTCACCTGCCTCTGAGAAAAGCCATAGAAAAACAGCAACGCCAGCAGGACACAGATATAGCCGTAGTCAAAAGGATTGTTGAACGTTGCCTGCACACGGAATCTGGAGGTGGTAATAAAACTGTACGACTCGTCCAGAAGTTCTTCTACATAGAAGGAATATCCCATGAAATAATTGGCCACACCCACCACGGTCATCAGCAGCAAAGCCACGAACGACACAGTGAGCAAAGGCTGCAGGGAACGGTTGCGCCTCAGCGCGAGGAAGCCATAAACCACAGCCAGCTGTTTGGACAGCAGCTCGGACAAGGTGAAGAACCCCAGGGAATTGGCATTATGCAGGTGAGGGCTGGTTACGACGGCGAGTGCGAACGCCACCAGCGCAAGGAGAAGATACGGCAGGATGACAGACAACCGTATACGCTTCCAATGAATCCGCAGATACGGAATCTCGGAAAGAAGGAAAGCAAGAGTGAGGACGATAGCGGGCGTGATTCCCTTGAACGGCAGGATCAGCGGTGTTAGGAGAATCGTCGACAGGAACAGCATGGCCAGCTTATATTCCCTGCGAACAAAGAACATAAGCACGGCCAGCGCCAGTGTCGCCGCTATCGCAATCAGTTTCACGCTTCCTCTTTTCTACCCTTCCAGATAACCCAGGCGGCGCCAAGGCATGCGCCTATCACACACCACAGAATCGCAAGGCGTACCCTGGATGGTTTTCCTATATGCGGCGCTATGCCGGGCTGCACGATTACCAGCACAGGGGCCTCCTGCTGAACCTTCGCCTCTGCAGCAAGAAGGTTCTGGGCCGTCTGGTTATACATCTGGAAACGCAGCTGGGCTTCGTTCTGGAGCTGCTGCTCATAGACTCTGGTGCTGCGGCTGGCAACGCCCTGATGTGAATCGGTATAGTATGCGTATGCACGCTGTGCAGCCAGATACTCCTGCCTTGTCTGGTCGTAAATCTGCTTGTAGTAATCTACGTTCTCCCGGGACTTCTCCGTTCTGTAAGAGACCACGAATTCCTTGAGTTTGTCTATCACCGCATTTGCAAGCTGGGCGGCTATGACCGGATCCTGCATGGTCACCTTGACGGAAAGGACATAAGTCTTCTTTTCCACCGATGCTACTATACTCTTGCTCAGGGCCTTGATGACCATTTCCTGCTGCTTGGTCAGACGCAGGGAATCTATGTGCTCATGCCCCTCGGCATCGTCGAATTCATCTTTCTTAGTGAAGATACTTTTAACGCCGTCTATGGCCATTCTGGGAAGGCCCAGGACATAGCCCCACCACGGGTGCTTGTTGTAATTGACCATGTAGTCATACAGGTCCGTATGCACGAGCGAATCCTTTGTCTGCACTTCTACGGGCATGTCGAACAAAGAAATATACATATTCGTGGAACGGATTACCTCCGGATAAAGGTCCGGATGCATCGCGTCTGTAAGGGCAAGCGAATTCATGTTCACGCCGGCAAGGCTGGCCAGTGAATTGAGGCCGCTGCCAAGCGTGGAACGGGTGGCGAGCTCGGGAGCTATCACAGCCTTGGAAGTATACTTGCGGGGAGTGCTCAGGCCTATGACCGCACCGAACACGCCGCCTATCACGGCCCAAAGCAGGACGGTCTTCCAGCCCTTGAGCGCTTTGCGTACGTACGGCATAAAGTCTATCGACTGTTCTGCGCCGCCGTCGAATTCCTCAAATTCGTCAAACTCTTTCATAACTACCTATTTCTGAACAGATTAACGATAGTGGCAACCATAGTTGTGATGGATGCTGCGGAAGTGCCGATAGCGAGCCATTCACCTGTAGTGAGCTTATCCTTCTCGGACCTAGCAGGCACCACAACCTCGCAGCCGGGCTCAAGCTTTGCGCCTGAACCTACGGCAACGGTGCCGTTCATATAAACCACGTAAGTCTTGGCACGGCGTGCACGGTTGGAAAAACCGCCAGCCTGGTTCACGTAGTAGCGTACCGGTTTGCCGGATATGTAATGCACGGTGTTGGGGTAAAGCACCTCACCCTGCACGCGCACAGTGGTGGAGAGCTCGGGGACTATGAGTTCGTCGCCGTCGCGAAGGATCATGTCGTAGTCGGAGCCGGGATGGGCCAGCGCCTTGTCAAGCTCAAGACCGACGGTGTACACCTCGGAGACCTTGAGCTTGTTGACATCCAGCGAGTCGCTGCTGGAGACGGTCTGGGAAACGATTCGCGCCATTGCCACACGGACATTGCGCTCATACTGGTTTATCTTGCGCTTGAGCATTGCGCCGTGCACGTTGCCGTTGCGGGTTGCGCCGCCGGCACGCTTGATGAGGTCGGACACGCGCTCGTTGTTGGCGACCAGCGTATATTGACCGGGGAAGGTCACTTCACCGGTGATGGTTACGTTGCGCTGCTCCACGTAGGTGGGGCTGCGGCGAACGGACACTTCGTCGTAAGGCTCAAGCTCGAATCCGCCGGCGCCGTCCTCTACAAGGCCGTCCTTGATTGAGACGGAGAATACGCGTGCCAGCGTGTCGGAAGCCTCGGTGCTGGAAGATATGTCGATGCGCCTGGAGATATCGACCTTTGCGGAAGACGCGCCGTCTGCCAGGCCGCCGGCGGCAAGGATGATATCCTCTACCGTGGTGTGCTCGGCGTACTGATACTTGCCGGGATTGGCAACGTAGCCCGTCACCACAATGTCGCCCTTAGGCTCTATCTCGTTGATATTGGACACTATGAGTATGTCTCCGCGCTTGAGGAGGATGTCGTTGGCCGTTCCTTCCAGGATGCCCTTGAGCGGCACTGCGACGAGCTCCAGCGAACGGTCGGCCTTCTCGCGGATAATCTGCGCACGGCCCAGGAAGGCGTCTTCCATAACTCCGCCGGCGTGCTCTACCAGCTGCCCCACGGTAGCGATGTCGCCTCCCAGCTCAAACTTGCCCGGACGGTAAACCGAGCCCTTCACCTCGACCCTGTTGGCGAAGACCTCAACCTCGCTGCCGCTAACCAGCACCGCGTCTCCGTCCTTGAGCCCGAACGAGCCGAACTTTGCCGCGGGAACGGTGTGCATGCTGTTGGTGCGGCCGTCGTTACGCTCAACGCCCACCTCTTCGCGGTAGGCAGTTCCGGCAAAGCCGCCGGCATACCTGATGAGGTTGCCTACGGCCTCGCCCTCCTTCATCTCGTAGTACATCGGCCGCTTGATGGCGCCGGTAACGCTCACCAGAGCGTCGTACGGAGGAACGATGATGACGTCGCCCTCTTTTAGCGGCACGTTCACCTCCAGCACGCCGTTGAACAGATAGTCGTAGGCGTCCACAACCGCGAACTCCTCGCCGCCGCGAACGAGTTTGATGTTACGGAGCGAGCCCACCGGCGTCACGCCTCCGGCCCTGTACAGAGCGTTGAACAGCGTTGTGAACGACGACAGGCGGAAAGTGCCCGGCACCTTCACCTCTCCCAGCACGTTCACCTGGATGCTGCGCAGGTCGCCCAGGGTGACGGACATATGCGAGCTGCCGGAGCGCAGGGTCGAATAAATCTTGCTGAGGGCCGTCCTGAGCTTGCCCGTGGCCTCTTTAACGGTAAGGCCGGCAAGGCTTACCTGTCCCACCTGGGGGATTATGATGCGTCCCTCGGGCGAGATCTTCTGGGTGATGTTGGCCTCGCTCACGCCCCAGATGTCTATGATAACCTCGTCGCCAGGGCCCAGCACGTAAGTCTCGGGCGTAGCCACGTTCACGTTGGGCTCGAACGACAGAGTGGGCGCACCGAACACGTCGTGCCCGAAGATGATCTTGT
>JAGCCD010000103.1 GCA_017651785.1 Bacteroidales bacterium | reverse complement strand
GTGAAGGGTGAAATGGTGAAGGTTGTTGGATCAAGTGGGGAAGGTGAAAGGTGCAAACGAGGAAGGTCCGAAAAGAGTGGCGGGACCTTCCCCAGCAAAAATGCCTTCCAGGGCGCTGGGTGCCATAATGAGTGGGGACGGTCTAGGCCCTGAAACTGGACCTTCCCCAAATAGTACGGTGACCTTCCCCAAACGGTTGGGACACATTCCTCGCCGTACGCCCGCTCACGGCGAAGACGACGTGGGACCCCTGATGTTGTCTTCGCACGGCAAAACAGAGCTGCGAGGCAGATAAACGCTCTGCCAAGACTACGTGGGACCCTTTACATTGTCTTCGCACGACCGAGATTCCCGGTCAGGCCGGGAATGACGTAGTTCGAGCCGGGAATGACGCACAGGCAAGAGGCTATTCCGCCTCCAGCACAAATACCGCGGACGAATAGAGCGCCGGGAGCTGGGGATTGAAGGCGCCGCTCTGCAGGAAACTGCCGCTGAAAGACTGGCCGTTGCCCCACCAGCAGGATTCGTCCACATTCTGTTCCGTGACCCTGTACCTGCGTGCGGGGTCAAGTCCTTTGAGGCGGAAGGACTGTCCCTCGCAGGCGAGCTGGCGGAAGCCGATGCAGTAGGTGAAGACCACGGCGCGCGACTTGTCCGGCGTAACGTACATCGCGCCGTAGAAGTCATTGCCCCACGGCGTACCAAGGCGGTAGAGGTCTCCGGTCTCCACTATGTCGCGGAAGCCCTTGTACGATTCTACGCAGCGGTGCACCAGCGCCATTTCGTGGTCGGACAGGTACCGGGGCTGGAGCTCCAGGCCAAGGCGTCCCTGACAGGCCACATCGAAGCGGAACTTGAGCGGCGTGACGTTGCGGCTCTGATGATTGGGTACGGTGGATACGTGCGATGCCATTATGCACGAGGGATACACGAGCGACATTGCGTGCTGCATGCCCACGCGCTCAAGGGCGTCGGTGTCGTCGCTGGTCCAGACTTCGTTGAAGAAGCCCAGCGCGCCGTAATCGACCCTGCCGGCGCCGGAAGAGCAGCACTGCACCATAATGTCGGGATACTTCTCCCGGATGCGGCGCATGACGCTGTAGAACCCCTGGGTGTATTCTATGAAGAAGCGGTCCGATTCCTCCCCCAGGTAGGGGCTGCCGAAAGACGCCACCATCCTGTTGAGGTCCCACTTTATGTAGTCTATGCCCTCGGGCGTGCGGCAGATATCGTCGAACACGCCGAATACGAAGTCCTGCACTGCGGGGTTGCTGAGGTCCAGGTTCCACTGGTTTCGGGTCTCGTATATCCGGCGTCCGGGGCTCTGAACCACCCAGTCGGGATGCTTTTCCGCAAGCTCCGAGGCGGGATTTACCATCTCGGGCTCAATCCAGATGCCGAACTTGAGACCCTTTGAATGGGCATACGAGGCAAGGTGGCCGATGCCCTCGGGCAGCTTGTCGGTATTTACCTGCCAGTCGCCAAGGCCGGCGTTGTCCGAGTTGCGGGGGTATTTTCTTCCGAACCAGCCGTCGTCCAGCACGAACATCTCAAGGCCCATGCTTGCGGCATCGTCTATCATCCGCAGGATTGTTTGCGTGTTGAAGGTGAAATATGCGCCCTCCCAGCTGTTGAGAAGAATGGGGCAGAGGCTTCCGCCGCCGTATACGCCGTATTTGCGCGCCCAGCGGTGCATGTTGCGTGACACGCCGCCGGCGCCCTCGTCGGACCTGGTCCAGATCATGTCTGGCGTGCGGAATGTGGCTCCCGCGGCAAGCGGATATTCGGAGGCGTACGGGTTAATGCCGCCAGTCACGGTAAGGCGGTCTTCGGGGTCTGTCTCGAAGTTGATTCTCCAATTGCCGCTCCAGGCCAGGGCGCCGGCTACCGTTTCTCCGCTGTCTTCGCTCATCACGGGAGAGTCAAGGCTCAGCACGAAGAAAGGATTTGCGGTCTGGGTGGTCTGTACGCCGGCGCGGCTCTCGAGCGTCTTTACGCCGTGCCCAAGGATCTCGCTCTCAAGCTGCCACTCTTGCGCCCAGGTGCCGCTCACGTGCGAGAGGAGATGCTTTCCGGCCCTGAGGCTTATTGCGCCCGATGCGTAGTCGAGCATGGTAAGGGGCTTTTTGCCGCCGTTCTGTATTTCTGCGTGCGTTACAATGACGTCTTCTGTTTCATATGCCTCATATACAAGGCGCACGACGGCGTTTGTAACGTAGTCTTTAAGGCTTACGGTGGTTGTGGTGATGCCGTTTGAACTTGAGGTCTCGTGACCGGTGTAGCGGAGCTCCGTGTTGTGGTTGCCGTCTGCGTATTTAAGATGCAGGGCGGGAACTCCGATATAGCGGGCGCCGATGGCGGGATATGCCTGGGCCCCGCTGCCGTAGCGTCCCTCGGCATACGGCACGGGGGCGAATTCTGCCTCGTCAACCCTGCCGCCGAAGTGAAGCTGCTGTACGGTTCCGTCCTCGCGCACGGAGAGCACGAGGCTTGTACCGTCTGTGTGTATGCCGATGGTGCACGGCTGTATGACGGGGATGGGGGTTATCTGACGGGTGAATT
>JAGCCD010000102.1 GCA_017651785.1 Bacteroidales bacterium | reverse complement strand
TTCGAGCGTGAGGTCCGCGCCAAGGAGGCAGGTCTCCGCACGCACTTCATAGTGGCGCTGGGCAGCGCCCTCTTCATGATCATTTCCCAGTACGCCTTCACCGGAAGGTTCGACGCCGCACGCGTCGCCGCCCAGGTGGTGTCCGGCATAGGTTTCATAGGCGCCGGCGTCATCATCTTCCAGAAGAACGTAGTAAGGGGCGTAACCACTGCCGCGGGCCTGTGGGTAGCCGCTGCAATAGGACTCGCCAGCGGCGCCGCAATGTTCGACATTGCCGTCGCGGCAACCCTTCTCACTCTCCTTTGCCTTGAGGCAATGCATTGGATTTCAAAGAAATACGGAGAAAAGAACGTCACCCTCACCATATCCCCCATAACCGGTGACGCGCTTGCAGCACTGCTGGAAGAAATTGGCAAAACCGGAGCCGAGGTTCACGCTTTCAACCTTGTGCAGGACACTGCCACCGTGCAGGTCCTTGTGAAGCAGCGTGCCTATGCTGCAACCGTTTCCAAGATGCTTGAGTGCACCGGCAATTACAAAGTAGAACTGTCATGACAGAAGCCGGAAGAGTCTTCAGGTTCGTTCTGCTGTCGGCCAGCGCCGGCCTCATAGAATTCGGCAGCTTCACGCTGCTCAACGAGTTTTCCGGACTGCGGTACTGGCCCTGCTACCTTATAGCTCTCACTCTGAGCGTACTGTGGAACTTCACCTTAAACCGCAAATTCACGTTCCGCTCAACCGCAAACGTGCCCAGGGCAATGTTCCTGTTGGCACTGTACTACGCGGTCTTCACTCCCCTCACAACCTGGGGCGGCGACTTCCTCGCAGAGAACCTTGGCTGGAACGAATACATAGTAACCATCCTGAACATGGCCCTCAATCTGGTCACCGAGTTCCTCTATCAGAGATACATTGTGTACAGGGGCACGGTAGACTCGGCCGTCAAAGCAAAACAAGTATGAAAAAACTGATCGTCGCGCTCTGTGCAGCCTTCCTGGCTCTTTCGGCATCTGCACAGGAAAAAGAGTCATTCCTCTCCCATATGTTCCTTCCCGTCGACGCAGGCGTCTCGTTCTCTGCTATGGACGGCATAGACGGCGCCTTCTATATGAGGGCAAGCCTGGAGTACCGCTTCAACATTCTCAAGGGGCCATTTATCCTTGCTGAGCTCGATACCCGCACCCATCCGTACAGCGGCTCCGTAATCACCACCGCCAATGTGGCGGCAGGAGACGCCGCCTTTACGGATATCCTTCTGGGAGCAGGATGGAGGTTTATGCTGTCAGACAACTTCAAACTCGCCGTAGGCCTTCAGGGAGGCGCGTCTAATATGGCATACAAGGAAGTAGCTGCAGACAGGGAGATTGTTACCGGAAAATTCACGCTCGTCGGGCACGACTACTGGTCTGCAACGGCCAAGGCAAGCCTTATGGTAGAATACTACCTCAATCCTTCCTTCGACCTGTTCCTTGGAGCCGGCCTGCCCTTTACGGCGGTGCCCAACGTGTCATCATCAATGGATCCCATAGTGATGTTCCCTACCGTGAGCATAGGGTTCAACATGGCTCTGGAGTAATAAAAAAGGGCCTCTGTACAGGGGCCCCAAAAACAATCACTCTGTGCAATATTACTCGCCCGGAGCGATAGCTCCCATGGGGCAAGCGTCTGCACAAGTGCCACAGTCGATGCATACGTTGGGATCGATGCTGTAAACATCTCCCTCCTGGATGGCGCCGGTAGGGCACTCACCCTGGCAGGTGCCGCATGCGACACAGGTGTCTGCTGAAATTTTATAAGCCATAAGTATAGTTTTTAAATGTGCAATGCAAATTTACGGCCTAAAAATTGAATAAGCAAGAAGAAATTGGTAATTATTTATAAATTTGCAGCCATGAAAAGGACATTGACAATTCTATCGGCCATTTTGCTGACCTGCTCTGCGGCATTCGCGCAGAGAGACTTCGACGGCATTGCCAGGTTCAATGCCACCGTACACGACTTCGGTAAGGTAAACACCCGCGACGGAGCCGTGAGCTGCTCATTCACCGTCACCAACATCGGCCTTGAGCCGCTCAACATCCTCGCCGTCACCACCACCTGCAGCTGCACCAGCGCCACCTGGACCCGTTCCAGCATCGCCCCCGGCAGCGACGGCAAGATTGACGTAACCTTCACAAACGACGAAGGGCCCTATCCTTTCGACAAGACCCTTACCGTCTATCTCTCAGAAATTGACAAACCGGTGGTCCTGCACGTGAAGGGCACGGCCTACACCGGAAAGAAGAAATAAAAAAAGAGCCGGTCGACCGGCTCTTTCGTTTCTATTCGCGTTCCGCGGAACTCGCGGGTCTCATAACCACTTCTGCAAAGTTGCCGGAGGCAAGGATCTTTGCCACGGCGTTCTTGATGCCGTCTGCGGTGAGGTTGGCAACTGCGGCCTCGTACTCGGCGTCGTAATCCATACCGTCGTAGTTGTACCAGTAGTTGATTTCCTCCATCCAGTAGTTGTTGCGGATGCGGCTCTCGGGGATATTCTTGTTGAAGTTCTCCTTTACGCGGGTCATCTGCTCCTCGGTCGGGCCTTCCTCGGCGAGCTTCCTGAGTCCGCTCACTGCGAGTTCGCGAAGCTTGTCTGCGGAAGAAGGATTGGTGTCGAAGTACACCTGGATGTATGCGCGGTCTACGGGATACTTGCTGATGGCCATTCCGGCGGATGCGCCGTAAGTGCCGCCCTCGTCTTCACGGAGAGTGTCTGTGTAGATGTTGTTGAGGATGTATGCGGCGGCCTCGAGGTTGACCTTCTCTGCCACTGAATAAGGAGAATCTACGGTGTTGTAGAACTGGAACACGGTGGTCTTGGGAGTCTGCATGTCGATTGCGAACTCGTTGAGGACCTGGCCCGTTACAAAGCGCTCGCCGGTGTCTTTCCAGTTGAGGGGCTTGCAGCCCTTCTTGAGGGAGCCCACGTACTTCTCTACCAGAGGCTTGAGCTCCTCTTCTGCGATATTGCCCACGACATAGAGCTTTGCTCCGGCGGCGTTCTTGAAGAGCTTGCGGAAGTTGCGCTCTACGGTTGCGAGGTCGGCCTTAGCAAGGACTTCCTCGTCAAGGATGACGTTCCTGGGGTTGTCTCCGAGGATGGTGCGGGTGAACTCCTGCTGGAAGCGGAAGTTGGGAGTGTTCCTGAGGTTGGGCAGGACGGCCTCTATCTGGCCTATGCCTACGTTCCACTCGTCCTGGTCGAAGCGGGGATCGGTGAACTCGAGATAGAGAAGCTGCAGGGCTGTCTCAAGGTCCTTGGGCTGGCAGGAGCCGCTGATGCCGTGGGTGATTGAGCCCACGAAAGGCTCTACGTTCACCTGCTTGCCTGCGAGCATCTTGTTGAGGGTGGTCCTTGAGTACTTGGACACACCGCTGTTCTGGGCGAAGAGCGTCTGGATGTTGTCCTCGAAGGAAGCCATATCACCGTCGGGTACGAGGGACATACCGCCGTCCATCACAAGACGGAGGAGCACCTGGTCCTTCTTGTACTCGGTAGGAAGCCATGCCACGGTGACGCCGTTCTTGAGGGTCCATTCCTTGAAGCCCTTGATGAGGTCGCGGCTCTTCTTAACCTTGGAGCCCTTGAGCTTAGCGGGATTCACAAGCTCGCTGTCTATCTGCTCCTCTGCGTTGGCTGCGATTTCAGAAGCCTTAACCTTATTGTATACGCCAAGGAGGTCTGCCTCTGTGGGATTCACCAGACCGGCTTTCTCGGGGCCGTTGTACACGATGACCACATTCTCGTCGGTGATGAGCTGGGAAACGACCTGGTT
>JAGCCD010000101.1 GCA_017651785.1 Bacteroidales bacterium | reverse complement strand
GGGAGACCTTTATCTGACTCTGCTCACTTGCGAGAATATTCTTGCCGGAATGCCTTTCAGACCAGGCAGGGAAGAGGACCCGTTCCAGAAAAAACTCGCATACATACGTCACGATTCCAAGGAGTCAGGAGACAATTACGGAGCCTGGTACCACTTCTTTGGAATAGCTCTGTACGCGCTTATGCGGCCGGAATCCACGAGCAGGTTCGTAGCCGGCACGGAGAGTTTCGGGTCGTTCTTCTTTGAAGGGCCCGACCGGCAGGAGAACATCATAAACAAGCACGGAGCCCTGTTTGGAAGGCGCCTTAGAACTATGCTGGAAGACGCCTCCTGGTGGCTCCGGACTGAAGAAACGGATTATTTGCTGCCGAATCCGCTTAGATAGGCAGTTCTGCGATCATACGGCGGAAGAGCTCTGACATGCGTGAGGCGGCAATGTCTGCCTGCTTTACCACGTCTTCTCCGTCGTTGATGTTGCGCTCTATGTTGCGGGTATTGGACTCGTTGGTCATTACGGACATGCCGAAGACACGGATGCCGCAGTGACGGGCCACGATTACCTCAGGTACTGTTGACATACCCACCAGGTCTGCGCCCACTTCGCGGAAGAAGCGGATTTCTGCAGGGGTTTCGTAGGTGGGGCCGGTGACGCCGAAGTATACTCCCTTGCGGAGGTTGATGCCCATCTCTATGCCCACGCGCTCTGCAAGTGCCTGAAGCTCAAGGTCGTAGGCGCAGGTCATATCCGGGAAGCGGGGACCGAATTCTTCCATATTGGGGCCGATGAGGGGGTTGGGCATCATGTTGATGTGGTCTTTTATGATGACCAGGTCTCCCACGTGGCAGTCAAGGTTGGTGCCGCCTGCGGCATTGGATACGAAGAGGTACTCGATTCCCAGGACCTTCATTACACGGACGCCGATGGTGACCGTCTCCATGGGGTAGCCCTCGTAATAGTGGAAACGGCCCTGCATTGCTACGACGTCTTTGCCGCCGAGCTTTCCGCAGATGAAGTTGCCCTTGTGGCCAACTGCTGTGGACACGGGGAAGCCGGGAATCTCACGGTAGGGGATGACCACCGGGTCTTCTATCTGCTCTCCCAGCTTGCCCAGGCCGCTGCCGAGCACGATGCCCACTTTGGGCTTGAACCCTTTGGCGCGCTCGCGGATTATGTCTGCCGCGCGGCGGATCCTTTCTACTCTTTCGTCCATATGGCTAAAGGTCTTCGAATTCTACGTTGCTGCCCTCTTCCGGCTCCCTCTGGGGGATGACGCCGCCGAAGCAGGTGTTGGTGATGTATTCTATCACCTCGTCCAGGCCCTGGCGGAATTTGTCGAAGTCTTCCTTGTACAGGAAGATTTTGTGCTTGTCGTACGCGAAGGAACCGTCCGGATTGTTGCGGCGCTTGCTTTCCGTTATGGTGAGGAAGAAGTCTTTGGCTCCCTTGGTTGCCTTGACGTCAAAAAAGTAGGTGCGCTTGCCGGCGCGCACCGGTTTGGAGAAAACATCCTCCGAGGAGCGCTCCTGAAAAGCGGCTGAATCGTAATCTTCTCTGTACATACCTCTCTGCAAAAAAATTAACGTTGAATTATGCAAAAATAGGATTTTTTCTCAGATTCCGTGTTATCTTTGCATAAAATTTGTTTGAAATCCATGCTCAACCGAAGAATCCTCAGGATTAAGGCTTTCAAGGTGGTTTATTCCCGTGTGGAGAACCCGGAAATGACCCGTCAGGAAGCCGATGCGGAGCTCTCCCGCTCCTGTGAAGCTACAAGGGATTTGTATCTGAGGCTTCTCGCCGTCGTGGGACCTCTTACCCGCGAGGCCGCTTCCCGCATAGAGGCGGCAGGCCAGAAGTTCAATCCCACCCAGGAAGAACTTCATCCAAATCTCAAGTTCGTTCAGAACGCAATAGCCCCCGCCCTGGAGGAAGATCCCGATTTCTCGAAGATTATCAAAAAGAAAAAGATATCCTGGGAAAACGACGACGTGTTCCTGCGCAACCTCTACGAGTCCATACGTGAGAAGGATTATTTCAAGTCCTACATGGCATCTCCCGAGCGCTCAATCAAAGAAGACTCGGCCCTCATGCGCCGCATATTCGAGGAGGAGTTCCCGGACGTGGCCGCACTGGAAGACATCCTGGAAGACCTTTCCATCTACTGGAACGACGAGCTTGAATACGCCCTCCAGTGGTGCTGCCGCACAATGGACTCCATGGGCCGCGGCAAGCGCTGGGAGCTTCCCGAGCTCTATATGAGCCAGATGTCCCAGGACCCTTCAAAAGAGAGCGACAAAGACTTTGTCTTCAACCTGGTACACGCCGCCCTCAGGGGTTACAACCGTTATCATGACGCCGTTGCCGCCGTCACTCCCAAGTGGGACGCCGGCCGCATCTGCGCCACAGACCTCGCCCTCATAATCTGCGGCCTGGCAGAGGCAGACACATTCTCCGGCATAGACTACCGCACCACCATCAACGAGTACGTGGAGATTTCAAAGTATTACAGCACACCGGAAAGCCGTGCGTTCGTAAACGGCGTCTTAGACAAACTCATTAACAAACAATAAAATGAACATTCTTTCAATACTCCTTCAGTCGGGAGCGGCAGCAGCTCCCCAGGCCGGCCAGCAGGGCGGCGGTTGGACCATGTGGATCATGCTCCTTCTCATCTTCGTGGTCATGTGGCTTTTCATGATCCGTCCCCAGCGCCAGCAGCAGAAGAAGCTCGAAGAGTTCCGCAGGTCTCTCCAGAAGGGTGACAAGGTCGTCACCGCCGGCGGTATCTACGGCACCATAGCAGAGGTGTCGGAGAACGAGCGCACCGTCCTCATCAAGGTAGACGGCGACGTGAAGCTCCGCGTAGACAAGTCATCCCTGCAGAAAGACTTCTCCGAAACAGAGGCCCCCAAGACAGACAAGTAAGGCGCTTGAAACGCTGGACCCAGTTCCTCCTCTGCGTGCTCCTCTCTGCGAGCATCTGGCTCGTTCACAACCTGTCCCGGGAATATACGGGTGTTGTGAACGTGTCCGTTCTTGCGTCCAGCTCCCTCAAGGGCAGGGCGGCCAGGGCTTCTGAGACAGTAAGCGTCGACGCCCGCTGTTCCGCCACCGGTTTCCGCCTGTTGCGCCTCAAGCACAGCTCCAGGGACGTAATCCTGAACATCCATCCGGAAGATTTCGTGTACTCGGCCGCGGACGACCGTTTCGTCATCTCAGCCACCGAGCTCACTAAATACTCGGCAGACATATTCGGAGACCGCGTAAAACTCGTAACCTTCCTCAGCCAGGGCTATGCTTTCCGCTTCCAGCGGGAGAATAACCGCACCGTGCCTGTGAGCGCCGTGTGGAACGGCACCTTCAAGCCGCAGTACATGGCCTCCGGTCCCATCCGCATCCAGCCCGATTCCGTTACCGTATATGGCGACGGCAGCCTTCTGGAGACCATAGACGCCGTATATACCCGCCCACTCAACTTCAACGATCTGTCCAAGAGTGTTGGCGGAGTGGCGGCGCTGGTTCCCGTGCCCGGGATAAGGCTCTCAGAGAAGGAGGTCACCTGGGCCCTTGACGTGGTACGATATGTAGAGAAACGCAGCGAGGTAAGCATCATCGCCCGCAACGTGCCCGACGGCATTTCTTTCTCTATGTTCCCCTCTACGGCAGAGGCGGTGTTCCATTGCCGTTTTCCGGCCAAGGGAGACCCGGCCGACGTGTGCGAGTTCTATGTGGACTACACCGAATTCGCCAGCTCCCTTTCCGGTAACTGCGTGGTTCACAGCGACAACGTGCCCTCTTATGTGATAGACTGCGACATCCGCCCGTCCGTGGTGGAGTGCATGGAAATGGAGGAGGCGGAATGAAGACCGTTCTCATTACCGGTCCCATCGGGGGAGGCAAGTCGGTGGCGCGCAAGTACCTTGAGTCACTCGGTTGGCCAGTATACGACTGCGATTCCCGGTGCAAGGCTCTTTACGAGACCGTCCCCGGTCTTAAGGGGCGCATAGAAGAGACACTCGGCATACCGTTTTCAGACCTTCGCAGCATATTTGACAAGCCCGAGCTCAAGGCCGGACTGGAGGCGCTGGTATATCCTCTTATGGCACAAGACATCAGCGAGTGGAAGGCCGCACAGACTGCGTCCGTGGCTTTTGTGGAGTCCGCCACCGCTCTTGGCCGTCCCGAGTTCGACGGCATGTTCGATACAGTACTCCTTATAACAGCTCCCGCCGCCCTCAGGGCTGCACGTAACCCCGAGTCCGCCCGCAGGAGCCGTCTCCAGCATTTCCCACGCGCCCTCGTAAACCGCACTATCCGCAATACGGGCACGGTGGAGCAGCTTAAAACCAAAATCGACAATTATCTAAAGACACT
>JAGCCD010000100.1 GCA_017651785.1 Bacteroidales bacterium | reverse complement strand
GACGAGCTGCGTGACATATCCACCGGCGGCAAGGGCTACCTGCAGGCAATGCAGCAGAGGGAGATAGAGCGCACGGGCATCAGCTCCCTTCGCATAGGCTTCAACAACGTATTCGGCTATTACATAGAGGTCCGCAACACCTTCCGCGACCAGGTGCCGCCCGAGTGGATACGCAAGCAGACGCTGGTGTCCGCAGAGCGTTACGTAACAGAAGAGCTCAAGGAGTACGAGAGCAAGATCCTGCAGGCAGAGAGCTCCATCTACCAGATAGAGGCAGACCTGTACGCCGCCCTGGTGGCAGACATCCAGAAGCGTATCAAGGACATTCAGGCAAACTGCCGGATAATCTCGCAAGTAGATGTGCTTCAGGGCTTTGCGCTGCAGGCGCTGGAGCGAGACTACTGCCGTCCGCAGATGGACAAATCCCTGTCTTTCGACATCAGGGCAGGCCGTCATCCCGTCATAGAGACGATGATGCGTCCCGGAGAGAAGTACGTCCCCAACGACATAAGTATGGACAGCAAACGGGAGCAGATAATGGTGCTCACCGGCCCCAACATGTCCGGTAAGTCCGCCCTGCTGCGCCAAACGGCCCTCATTGCCCTTATGGCGCAGGCGGGCTCGTTCGTCCCTGCCGCGTCGGCCAGGATAGGCGTACTGGACAAGATCTTTACCCGCGTTGGCGCAACAGACAATATCTCCCGCGGCGAGTCCACCTTTATGGTGGAGATGCTGGAAACGGCAATGATAATGCACAACCTCTCCGAGCGCTCCCTGGTGCTTATGGACGAGATAGGCCGCGGCACGTCAACCTACGACGGTATGTCCATCGCGCGCGCCCTGGTAGAGTACGTTCACGAGCGGGGACACGGCGCCAAAACGCTCTTTGCCACTCATTATCACGAACTTAACGATATGGAAGCCCGCTTCCCGCGAGTGCACAACTGGCACATAGCGGTAAAGGAAGAGGGGCACGACGTGATATTCCTCCGCAAGCTCGAGAGGGGCGGCGTGGCGCACAGCTTCGGTATACACGTAGCCCGCATGGCCGGAATGCCGCAGGAGGTCATCCAGTCTGCGGAGCGCACCCTGCGAGAGCTTGAGATGCGGGAGCGCAACGCGGACGCCCTCTCAAAAGACACCGCGGCAGACGGCAGCGTGCAGCTCTCCCTCTTCCAGCTGGACGACCCTACCCTGAGCGCCGTGCGCGAGCAGCTCCTGGGCACCGACCTTAACAATCTCACCCCCCTGCAGGCCTTCGACCTTCTGCGCAAGCTCAAAGAAGAGGTGGGGGCAGACAAATGATATGAAGAAAGTACTCGTAATAACATATTACTGGCCTCCCACCGGAGGCAGCGGCGTCCAGCGCTGGGTCAAGTTCACCAAATACCTGCAGCGTTTCGGCTGGCAGAGCATAGTATACACCCCGCAGAATCCCGAGCAGCTTGCGGTGGACGAAAGCCTGCTGAAGGACGTCTCGCCCGACGTTACCGTTATAAAGACGCACATCAGCGAGCCATACGCCATATACAAGCGTTTCTTCAAGTCTTCCGACAAGGGCGCCGGAGTCAACCCCCTGAACCAGCAGAAAAAGAGCTTCAAGCAGAAGCTCGCCATACTTCTCAGGGGCAACCTGTTTGTTCCCGACCCAAGGGCCGGCTGGGTAAACCCGTCGGTGCGGTTCCTTCGCAAGTATCTGAAAGACAATCCGGTAGATGCAGTGGTCACCACCGGTCCTCCCCAGTCGATGCACCTTATTGGTCTCAAGCTCAAGAGGCTCACCGGAGTGCGCTGGATAGTAGACTTCCGCGACCCCTGGACCGAGATGCACTACTTCAAGCACATGGGCCTTCTGCCCTGCACCGCCAAATGGCACCGCAGGCTGGAGCAGCAGGTCATAGACGAGTGCGACGCGGTAATTTCCGTTTCCTCCCCAGTGAGAGACGACTTCCAGGCACGCACGTCAACGCCGGTGATATTGCTCACGAACGGCTACGATACAGAGGACTTTGCGGCGGAGCCTCCCGCACTTCCCGCAGACCGCTTTACCCTCGTGCACACTGGCCTTTTCGCGTCCGACGGCAATCCTGTAAAGCTCTGGGACGTCCTGGCCGCCAAGTGCGCGGAAGATGCGGAATTCAAGCGTCAGCTCCGCATCCGCCTTGCCGGCAAAACGGATACTGAAATAGTGGAGTCGCTGAACGTAAGGGGCCTTTCCGGCAACGTGGAGAATCTGGGCTATCTGCCTCATCCTCAAACTGTTGAGCTGCAGCGCAGCGCCAACGTCCTTATGCTTCCGCTGCGTCAGGAACCGGAATACGCAAAGGCTCTTCCCGGCAAGATATTCGAATATATGGCAGCCAGAAGGCCTGTGCTGGGCATAGGCCAGGAGGGAGGTGCGGCGGCAACTATGCTCTCAGACAGCGGCGCCGGCGTAATGTACGACTGGGACCGCACGGAACCCATCCGCAACTTCATAGATGCCAGCTGGGAGCGCCATCTGCAGGGGACGGACGGCCCGTGCACCGGCAACATCGCCGCATATTCAAGGCTTGAACTAACGCGCCGCCTGGCGGAGGAGGTGCTATGAGTTCCTCTTTCTCAAACGTAACGTTCCGCTGTGCAAGGTGCTCCCGGCAGTACCAGGCGCCGGTGTACACATATATAGACGCCGTCTCCAATCCTTCGCTCACCGCCCGCGTTGCAGACGGTTCCCTTTTCGTTCGCGAGTGCCCCGTATGCGGGTGCAGGGAACTGATATCTTCGCCCGTTGTGTATAAAGACGACAGGTGCCTTATCTGCCTGAGCGACAGGCCGCTGGCTGTTGAGGGCCTGGAGGGTGTGCACGGCCGTCTTGTGCGGGACACGGGCTCCCTGATAGAGAAAGTCAAGATCTTTCAGGCGGGCCTTGACGACGTGGCCATAGAACTCACCAAGTTCGTCACCCGGTCCGAACTCGGAAAAGACGTCACGCTGCGGTTCCTCCGAACCGACGGGGCCGACAACGAAATAATATTCACCTATCCCGCCGACGGGCATATGGAAATGATTGCAGTGGGCATCAATGTCTATGAAGACTGCTGCGGCATTATTTCCCGCAACCCCGCGATGACGGAAGGCCTTGCGGGGCTTCCCTGCGTGGACGGCGAATGGGTGGAAAGCTTTTTACGGTAGATTATGAAGAAGATACTAGTCATAGCAGGCATAGTGCTCGGCTTCCTTGTGCTGAGCTACGCATTTGTTCCCGACATCCTTTCGGGAAAAGTCATCAATCAGGGAGACATTTCCGGCTGGGTGGGCATGTCGCAGGAGAGCTTGAAATGGGACAAAAATCACCCCGACGACCGCGCAATGTGGACGGGCTCCATGTTTTCCGGAATGCCCACGGCGCCGATAATGAGTTCCACCAAGGGCGACCTGGTGCAGCCTGTCTATAATCTGCTGCTTACCGGCAAGCGTCCTGCCACGTATTTTTTCATTTCGCTTCTGGGCGCTTTCCTCCTGCTGCTTTCGCTGGGTGTGAGTCCGCTCATAGCCGCCGGAGGTGCCATTGCCGTTACATTCTGCTCGTACAACATACAGATTATCCAGGTCGGGCATAACACCAAGATGCAGGCTATTGCGTTCCTGCCCTGGGTGCTTGCCGCGCTCATATTCACTTATCGCAAGGCGGTGAAAGAGGGCCTTCCCACGAGCCGCAGATGGGCGCTGCTTCTGCTTGGAGCGGCGATGTTCGGCGTCGCCGTATCGTTCCAGGTCAAGGCAAACCATCCGCAGATATCGTACTACCTTGCGCTGATGATTCTCATCTATGTGCTGGTGCTTTTTGTCTGGCTTCTGGTTCGGAAGAAGAATCAGAAATTCTTCTGGATTGCCTCGGTGATGCTTCTGCTCGCAGGTGTGGTGGGACTTGGAACAAACGCCACAAAGTTCCTTCCAACGTGGGAGTACACTCCGTATTCCATGCGCGGAGGAGACTCCTCTCCGGAGGGTGGCGAAGGATCGCGCAAGGGGCTTGACCTGTCTTACGCAACTTCCTGGTCTTACGGCTGGGAAGAACTGCCCAATCTTGCCATACCCAACTACAACGGAGGTTCTTCTGCGGGTACGCTGTCACCGGATTCAGAGACCGTAAAGCTGCTCCGCCGCGCCGGTCAGGGCAATGCCGCCCAGCTCAAGAGGGCGCTTCCCCTGTACTGGGGCCCCCAGCCCTTCACGGCCGGTCCTATGTATATGGGCGCCATAACCATATTCCTGTTCATCCTGGGCCTGATGTATTGGAAAGGCAAGGATAAGTGGTGGATAGTGGCTGCGTCGCTGCTCGCGGTACTGCTCTCCCTTGGCAACCACTTTATGTGGTTCACCAAGCTGTTTTACGATGTGGTGCCGCTGTACAATAAGTTCAGGACGGTGTCTATGTCGCTGGTGGTGCTGCAGTTTACGCTGCCGGTGCTCGGCTTTATGATGCTGGACCGTATTGTCAAGGCCTCTCAAGACAAACGTGTGCTTAGGCGCCAGGTGCTTACCGCAGGCGGCGTGTCGCTGGGCCTGCTGCTGCTTTTGGCGGCGATCCAGGGCATATTCGGCTCGTTTGAGGCTGCTTCCGACGCCGGAATGGCCGAGGTGCTGTCCGAGGCTCTTGCAACAGACCGTATGCACCTGTTATGGTCTGACACCCTTCGCTCCTGCATATTCGTTGCGCTTGCCGTTGCCGCGCTTATGTGGGGCACAGTAAAGGAAGTGAACAAGTTGCCCGCCGCCGCGCTGGTATGCGTTCTGGTGCTGGCAGACCTGTTCACAGTTGGCAAGCGTTATCTGGACAGCAGCGACTTTACCACGCGCAAGGCTTTCAAAGGTCAGTTCTCCAAGCGTCCCGTAGATGAGTACATCCTCGCCGACACGGATCCGTCGTACCGTGTGGCAGACCTCACCGTGAACGTGTTCAACGACTCGCACCCGTCGTACTGGCACAAGAACATCGGCGGCTATTCTCCCGCCAAGCTCCAGATTTATCAGGCATATATCGACTCCAGGCTCGGCCGCGACCTGTCAACGCTCGCGTCGTCAATCTCCAAGGCCGCAACGGTTCAGGAGGCAGAGGCCGCAGTGCCGTATCTTGAGAGCCTGTCGTCGCTCAACTGCCGCTATATCATCCTGTCCGGAGACGCCAGGCCAGTGCGATATCCTTACGCCCGCGGCAACGCCTGGTTCGAGAACGGCGAAGGCAGCGTAGAGATGACAAAGTATGAGCCCAACCGGCTGGAATACAGGTTCCGGAGCCCCGGCGGCGGCCGCGCCGTATTCAGCGAGGTGTATTATCCCGCCGGATGGGTGGCAAGGCTCGACGACGGCACGCAGCTGCCGATAGAGCTTTACGCCGGCGGTGCCGATTCCCTGGGCACCGTTGCCGCCGGCCTGCTGCGCTGCATAGACCTGCCGGCAGGAGACCATACCCTCAGCATGACATTCGAGCCCAAATCCTACTCTGCCGGAGAAGCCATATCCCGCGCAAGCTCGCTTGTGCTCATTCTTCTTGTTCTGGGAAGCCTGGCTGTCTTTGGCCTTGGCCTGCGGAAGAAGCAGTAGGCCTTTCGTTCGAAGAAAATTAGTAAGACAGGGGAGTCTGAGGGGTACGCCCCTCAGTACAATAACCCCCTCCGGGGCGGCGGGCTGTATTCCAGAATTATGGATGGAAATACGAGGTGCAGGTGGCGGAATACAGCCTGCCGCAAGAGGGGTTATTGGTTGGTGCCCGGGCCATTAAGCCCGGCCTCTACACATCAAATACTGCATTTGTGCAAATCTTGCATTGCAATTAGAAAAATTTTTCACATAATTTGCAAGTTTTAGGCGTAACGAGGATTTAACTGATGCAATGAAGAGATCGGTAATAATTTCTATGTTCACCATGCTGCTGCTCGCAGGCTGCATGGCAGAGCATTATCCTGTCTCTCCAGACGCGCAGAATCCAAACCAACCATATACGGTAGACGCCGTTGTAACCGTCAAGCAGGACACAGACGGGACCGTCTTCTTCCAGTTAACGGACAGCCAGCGCCTTTATCCCGGCCCAGACTATCCCTTCACGCGCCAAATGCGTGCGTGGGGCTCCCTTACAATCCATACCGACGAGGTACCCCCGTACGGCAAGAGGGTAGATGTGAACTGGCTTGAGCCGCTGGACGAGGGCAAACTGGTACAAATCCTTCCGGCCCTTGAGACCAAAATGGGATTCGACCTCATGAATTCCTGGATCACCACGGCAGAAGACGGCTACCTTACGCTGCATTACATGACATGGTGGGGAGACCCGGCCGGGCATCACGACTTTTTCCTCGTATCCCAGGATCCGGACAATCCCTACAGCGTAACCCTGTACCAAGATGCCCACTCAGACGGTCAAACCACTTATTCCGAGGGAATTATCTGTTTTGACATCAACTCCCTGCCAGATACGGGAGAAGACAGTAAGACTCTCACACTGAACTGGATAACCACGCAAGGAAAGGCGCAAACCGCAAAATTTGGATTCAAAACAAGGAAATAGCATCCCTGAGAGGGAGCTGGTGCAGATGGTCGGTCGTGGCGATTCCCGTGGCCAGCGGGAGTTGTACGAACGGTACTCCGGCTACCTGTCTGCGGTTGCCCGGCGGTACCTTGGAGACGAAGACACGGTGAAAGATGTGCTTCAGGAGGCATTTGTGCGCATCTTTCAGAAAATAGGGACGTTCCGCTATTTGGGAGAAGGCTCCCTCAGGGCGTGGGTCACCAAAATTGTGGTGAACGGAGCGCTGCACGAGCTCAGGAAAGACAGGCACCTGCTTGCGGTAGAGCAGTTGCCGGAGCCCGAGCCCGACGCGGAACCGGAGTTTGACGATATACCTGCGGCGGTGCTGCAGGACATGATAAGAAATCTGCCCGACGGCTACAGGACCGTATTCAACCTGTATGTTTTCGAGCAGAAATCGCACAGGGAGATAGCGTCTGTGCTTGGAATTAAAGAAGATTCTTCCGCGTCGCAGCTGCTCAGGGCAAAAGCCCGGCTTGCGCAGGAGATAAAGGAATACAGAAAGAAAAATGGCTGATAAGAATTGGACAGACAAACTCCGGCAGAAGATGTCGGAGTACACGGAAACCCCTCCCGGAGGCCTTTGGGAGGGCATAGAATCCGCCGCCGGGCTTGGAGGCAAGGCGGCCGGAGGCTTCTGGGCGTGGCTTACGGGCCGCCCGGCAATGTGGCCCGTATGGGCCCTGGCCGGCGCAGCCGCGGCAGTTACTGCGGTGCTGTTGCTCCGTACCCCCGCCACCCCCACCGTCGCCCCCGGCCCTGACCCGGCGTCCTCCATCATAGCCCAGGCGGAGCCGCAGGATGAGCCTCTGGATGTCACCACAATAGAGATTTCTCGGCAAGCTCGAAATGACACCCCTGCCGTCACTAATGACACCCCTGCCGTCACTAATGCCACTCAGCCCGGCGCCCCTGCCGTCAGCGCCGCAACCTCTATTCAGGTAAAGACCACGGATTCTGACAGAAAACCGGCAGAAACTCGTCAGGAAGAACTGCCAACATCGGATTCTGACAGAAATCTGGCTGAAACCAGTCAGGAAGAGCCCCAAAAGCCAGAATCTGACAAGAAATCGGAAGAAATCCGTCAGCAATGGACACCTGCGCCGTCCGGAACTACGCGTGTTCCTATTTCCCGCATACGCAAGAGCGGCAAGCCCCTGTTTGCAGCATCACTCGTGGGAAGCAATGCTCCCGGTGGCCCCAGCACCACCACTTCCAGGGCGTACGGATTCTCAGGCCCCGCCATCAACAATGCCGGAGGTCCTTCCATAAATCCCAAGATGGCAATGCTCAGCCGCAACAAGAGCGTGCAGACAAATGTGTCGCATCGTCAGGACTATCAGTTCGGCATACTGTTCAGCTATTCCTTCAATGACAGATGGGGCATAGAGAGCGGCGTGCAGGTAACCGGCCTTTCCTCTGCAACAACAGAATCTACCGGCACCATCTCCGTGGTAAAGAAAGAGAATTTCACCTACATCGGAGTTCCCCTGCGGGCAGTGTTTTACCCGTACCGCTACAAGAGCCTGTCCATTTACACATCCGCCGGCCCCACGGCAGAATACGGCCTGTATTCCTCCTGGAAATCCCACGACATTATGGGAGACAAGGAACTTAACCCCAAGGCCGGATCTTCCCGT
>JAGCCD010000099.1 GCA_017651785.1 Bacteroidales bacterium | reverse complement strand
TCCGAAGATTATGTTTTCATTGGCGATAATGGAGACGGTGTCGAACACAAAGGCCTTGGAAGCTACAACTATGAAGACGACGCGGCCCGTGCGGCCCTGGGAGGTGACTGGCGCACCCTTTCGTTGGTTGAATGGAATTATCTTATTTCATCTGAATTCACCTGGGAGTGGACAGGGGCCGGATATACTGTAACAAGTAACGTAGAAGGTTGCGAAGGCAACTCCATCTTCCTGCCCGTGACTAATTATATTGATGGCGACGGTCTTGAGGAATATGAGTGCGGTTATTACTGGCTTTCCGATCAGAAATCATATTCCGATTATGCCATTTATGGTTATTTGTACGATTCTTCTGTGTGGTATGACAGTGTTAGCCGTTACTATGGTTTTGCTGTCCGCGGAGCATGCGGAAAGCTTCCTCCTAAAAAGCCATATACTATCTCTGGTTTTCAGAATGCCCTATATTTTCACAATAATGAATACAAAGGATATACTATAGCCTTCTTGGAGAACGATGTGACCTCCATTTCTTCTTCTTCTTCTCCGACTGTTTATACTGACGGGAAGTGGTTCAAGATTGACGTTCCTGAGGAGATAATGAATAGTGTTGTTGATGATATGAGTGGGAATCTGGATGGGGCTGGTTGGTACTTCTATTTCAGCAGTGATTCCTTTGGTCGTTATCGTTCCGGCGACTTCAAGAGCGGAAGCCTGAAAGTGATGCTGGATGAAGAAAACGGCACCGTTGATTTTGAAATCGACGCAGTCACTTACGACGGCTTACCTGTCCAGGGCAGTTATTCAGGTTCGGTCGAAGCTGTAGACTCTTATTTTTATGTCGCAACAGAAACTGCTATGCCGGCACCCAGGAAAGGTCCTTCCTCATCCATACAGGCAGGAGTTAATGCTCCGGAGGAATCACACCATTCTCGCGTCGCCCGGAACGACAGGAAATAACAGGAAACGCGATATAAACCTCAATAAGAATGGGCCGGTTTGAAATCGGCCCATTCTTTATTCCTCCGCCAGGCAGCTGTCCATCAGCGATTCAAGCTCTGCCGTGTCCAGATGCTGGCCGATGAATACGATCTTGTTCATCCGGTCGCCGTACACCGGGTCCCAGTCGGCTCGGAGCTTGGGGTCGCGGCGCATCATTTCAGAGAGTTCATCCTGGGGCATGGTGGCATACCAGAGGCCCGCGTCGCGAACGGTCTTTTGGGAGCCTGCCTGCTCGAAGAGGAAGCAGCGGTCTGTGTCGTGGTTGAAGTAGCAGAGGCCCTTTGCACGGATAATCTCCTTCGGCCAGCGCTTTGCCACCATTGCGTCGAACTTATTGATATTCAGAGCTGGACGAGCGGTGTAGACGTAAGTCTTGATGCCGTATTCCTCGGCCTCTCCCTCGTCGTCGTGATGATGGTGATGGTGGTGCCCGCCGTGCCCGTGCTCATTCTCGTCATCGTCATCGTGGTCCTCTCCTTCTATTTCCGAGATCCAGGCGGCGGAAGTGGCGACCGCGTCAAAATCGAACATGCCGGTGTTGAGGAGCTTCTCCAGCGGCACGTCGCACCAGTCGCATTCTAAGATTTCTGCCTTGGGCTGGATGGCGCGGATGATGCTGCGCACGCGGCCCAGTTCCTCAGGCGATACCTCCGAGGCCTTGTTGAGCAGCACGATGTTGCAGAACTCGATTTGCTCTATCACAAGACGTTCCAGGTCTTCGTCGTCAAGGTCTGTGCGCCGGAGGGCCTCGCCGCACGCGAATTCGTCTTTCATACGCAGCGCGTCCACAACCGTGACGATGCAGTCTACCACCGGAATGCTTACGCCCGGATATGAGATGCGCGCGAGCTGGGGGTATGAGTTGATGGTCTGGGCTATGGGTGCCGGCTCGCAGATGCCGCTTGCCTCTATCACGATATAATCGAACCTCTTTGCGTTGCAGAGATCTTCCAGCTGGGCTACGAGGTCCATCTTGAGGGTGCAGCAGATGCAGCCGTTCTGGAGGGCGACGAGGCTGTCGTCCGTTCCGCCCACCACGCCGCCTTTCTCTATCAGGTCTGCGTCTATGTTCACCTCGCCCAAGTCATTGACTATCACGGCGAATTTGATTCCGCGGCGGTTGTTGAGGATGCGGTTGAGGAGCGTGGTCTTGCCGCTCCCGAGGTAGCCGGTAAGAAGAAGCACCGGCAGGGGCTTGTTGTTAAGTTCAAGATTCATGGTATGCAAAGATACTCAATTATCCGGCACGGTGTTTCACCTTTTTGCCGTATGCGAGCGACAGCCACAGCGTCCGGAATGCAAGATGGGCGAAGTATGCCGCAAGCAGTATGTGCAAACACGCTTCCGAGCCCTTGGGCAGATTGTTGCCGAACACGAACCAAACGGCGAGGAAGCTCACGGCCGCTCCCGCCATTGAAGCCAGAAGGCTGTCGGACTCGGTGGCGCCCAGGTAGATGCCGTCCCAGGTGAATGCCGCGCAGCCCAGCGGTGGCATTACCAGCAGCCACGGCAGGAAGCGTGCGCAAACGGAAACCACCCCTTCGTCGGAGGTGAAGAGCCTCATAGCCGGAACGCCCAGCGCCCAGTATGCGAAAATGGAAAGAAAGGCGATGCTCATACTCCACACGAACACGTATCTTATTGTACGATGGAACATTACGCTGTCTTGCGCGCCTATGAAACGGCCGCTCAGGGCCTCTCCGGCGTAGGCGAATCCGTCCGTAAAATAGGAGAAGAACATCAGCAGCTGCATCATTATGGACGAGCACGCCAGCAGGGTGTCTCCCAGGCCGGCCGCTATCATTGTGTAGCCGATGTATATTACCATAAAGCACAGCGAGCGCACCATCAGGTTGCCGTTCATCTGCAGGAACGGTTTGAGGACGCTCCAGTGGAACATATCCTTCACATCCTGCAGGCTCACGGACTTGAACACTTTCATGCCGTACTTGAGGCTGCATACCATCATTGCGAACAGCAGGCCGGTGTACTGGGCCACCAGCGTTCCGGCGGCAATTCCGTCGAACCCTATTCCGCCCCAGCCGAAGGCACCGAAGCTCAGCACCGCAGACGCCGCCATATTCATTACGTTAACCACGAGGTCTGTCCACATAGAGCTCATAGAGTCCTGCATCCCTACGAACCAGCCCCTGAACACCATAAGGCACAGCGTTGCGGGAGCGGCCCATATGCGTATGAAGAAATAGCGCGTGGCGATTTCGCAAACCCTTGGTGTAGCGTTACTTACAAGCAGCACCGCCAATTTGGCGAAGGGTACCTGGATTGCCAGTATGATGACGGCGAACACAAGGGCGATGGCTATTCCGCGGGAGAAGATGCAGGCGGCGTTATGCAGGTCGCGGCGTCCGAACGCCTGCGCCGTGAGGCCGCCTGTGCCCGTGCGAAGGAAGACGAAGTTCCAGTACAGCAGGCTCAGCAGCATCGATCCCACGGAGATTCCTCCGATCATCGCAGCCGCCTCGCCTCCGGGAAGGTGTCCGGCCAGCGCGGTATCCACCATACCCACAAGGGGCACGGTGAGGTTGGCAAGTATGCTTGGGACAGACAGCCGAAGGATTTCCCGGTTGAGCGCCTTATCCATTGTTTACGTGCTCTGCAGCGGCGCAGAGGGCCTTATAGAACTCTTCTCCGAATGCCTGGGTGAGCGGGCGCTCGAGGAACTGATACGCCCGGATGCCCTCGCGCCTGCCTTTCTCGAACGCGCATTTGCAGATGTCCCACTTATGCAGGTTGAGGCCCAGTGCCCCGGTGCGGAACTTCTTCACTCTCACCGGATAAAGCGAGCACGACACTGGCTTGCGGCAGCCCTCTTTCTCTATGGCGCACATACAGCAGCCGTCAAGGGCGAAGTGCGCAAAGGCGCAGGCTGACGAACCGCTAACAAGCGGCGTAACCATATCGCCCTCGGGGTCTATCTCAAAAAAGCCGTTGAGCTTAACTGCCTCGCGCCCGCTTTCCAGCATAGAGGGGCTGTAGACGGGGAAGTCCCTTTCCAGAGCCGGCAGCTCGCTCTCGTCCAGCGGTGCTCCGGCGTCCCCTTCTATGCAGCAGGCGCCCCTGCAGACGGGGTAGTCGCAGGCGAAATACTCCTTCACCACATCCTCGGACACAAGGATGTCGCCAATCTGTATTATGGTGCCGAAGGCGTAGCTCATCTCACCACGAATTCACTCTTGCAGGCGTCCATTGCCTGGAATACTGCCTTTACGTCACCCGCCTTGACGCTCTTGATGCGGTCTTTGTAGGTGCCGGTGAGGTCGCGTCCCAGGGCGTTGCGCCATATGATGGACGATACCAGGCTGGACGGGTTGTCGTTCTGGGACTGCATCCTTCCAAGCGCCGCGGTTTTTGCCGCAGAAAGCGCCTGGGGCGATACGTTTGACGTTGCAAGGCGGTTGATGACCTCTCTGACCGTATTGAGCGCGACACCCGGCGCTACCGGCGCAACGTCTGCGGGCAGACCCGCGTTGAGCACCGGCCTGCAGTTCACCAGCACGGTTATCTTTTCCGAAGGAAGAAGAGCCGCATCGCCCGTTACCGTGAAGTAGTAACCCTTTGATGCAAAAGCCTTTGCGAGTTCCTGTTCCAGCACGGCGCAGGCAATGCCGAGGGTGGTGTTGCCGCCGGAGCTGAACGGCCAGGAGCTGCTCATTCCAACCCATATGCCGCGGTCACGCCATACTCCGGGAACGGAGGTTGTGGCCCAGCACTCACGCAGTGGGTATGTCTGGCGTGGACGTACGATCCGCTGCCTTGCGGAACCAAGGCCGGAGAGCATATGGGACACGGTTTTGAGCACGAACGCCTCGCTCAGGTCTCCGGTCAGGACGATGAGGGAATTGCGTGCCGTGGCGCCTTTGCCGGCAAGATAGGAATTCACCCTTTCCGGGAAGTCAGGACCCGGGATTTGCGGCGCGCAGCCGGTGGCAAAGGGGTATTCGGGGCTCATTGTGCTGTCTATGGCGGCACGTGTAGCCTCCGGGGAATACTTGTCACGCTGCTGCCGGATGGCCTCTTCTGTGCAGTACCTGCCGTATGCACCGGGATCTGCCTTGGTATTTACGGCAAGCGCCAGCAAGGCTTTGAGCACCAGCGTGAGCTTGTCGGAAGGGGCGCTGCCAGTCCAGCGCACATCGGACAGGGTGGTCTCTCCCTGCAGGTCGATGCCGTTCATTGCAAGCAGGTCGCGGAAACGCTCCCCGCTCATTCCCGCAACGGCCTCAAGGGCGAGCGCGTCGCTCAGGAAGGCGCTTTCAGGGCCCGTAATGCCCTGTATTTCAGTCCATCCGCCCTTTACCATATAGCCAAAGTGGAAGGCTCCCTTGTCTGCGGTTTTCTTGAAGATGACGGTGGCACCGTTGGAAAAGGTCCACATCTTGCCGCCTGAGAAGGAATCGGCCGCTGCGTTGGAAAGCTTTACCCTGCCGCGCGGAAGGGTGAGAGAGAGGGTGTCTGCCTGAGAGGGAACGTCTGCGGAAACACTGCCGCCGCTGTTCCACCCTTCCTTGAAGTTTTGCAGCACATTGGCTCCCACGGGCTTGGCGGGCGCCGCTGCGTACAGCCTGAGGTTGCGGGAGGGGGAGATCATTGCCGAAACATAGCGGTCCAGCAGCTCGCGTTCGCGCTCGATATCGAGCTT
>JAGCCD010000008.1 GCA_017651785.1 Bacteroidales bacterium | reverse complement strand
TTATCTGTAAGCCTCATTGCGATGTAATCTCCGGGGAGCATTATCTTCCATATCCTGTCGTAGAGCCCGGGCTCATTCTCCTTTACCCAGGCAAGCTTTGCCGCCGTGAAATTGCCGGGCGAATTGAGCAGGTGCTCAAGGCACCATTGCTCTCCCAGCGCCTTCAGAGCCTTTTCTCCATAGGGCACGGCCCTTGAATCGCACCAGATGATTGAAGGGCGCAGGACGTTGCGGTCTTTGTCTATGCACACAAGCCCGTGCATCTGATAGGAGATGCCTATGGCGGCGATGTCTTTGGGATCTACCTGCCTGCAGAGAACCTGCGTGACTATCTTGAGGTTGTCCCACCACATTGAAGGTTCCTGCTCCGCCCAGCCTGCTTTCTTGGAGATAATGATGGCCTCGTGCGAAGGATATGAGGCAAACGCCACCGTTTTCCCGCTTTGGGAATCTACTATGGAACCTTTTACGGAAGAGCTGCCGATATCGTAACCTAATAGATACATGATGCTATTTCTTTGAATATGTCTGACTTACTGTTTGAATGCTTCCGCCCTTGTTGTAATGAAGCTCGTCCACGCACACGCTGCGGCGGCCGGTGGCGGGTCCGTAGCCGTCCAGGGACAGGGTGGAATTGTGATAGAAAAGGTAGCTGTGGCCCTTGTAGTCTACGACTCCCGGATGGATGGTGAAGCTGTCTTTTGCGGGACCGGTGAGTTCCCCCATGAAGGTCCAGGGGCCGTCCAGGGAGGAGGCCATGGCATAGGAGACGGTTTCTCCGCCTTCTCCCATAGAGGCGTAGACGTTGTAGTACCAGTCTCCGCGCCTGTAGAGCCAGGGGCCCTCGACATAGTTTTCCATCGGCAGGGTGCGGATTTCTCCGGCAAGCTCCACCATGTTCCTCTTGAGTGGCGCCAGGAAACAGGTACCGTTGCCCCAGCACAGCCAGGGCGTGCCGTCGGTGTCTATCATTACCGTGGGGTCGAAGTCGTTCCACCAGCCTCGGGGGCCGTTGGGAGTCATATCGTCCAGGATGAGGGCCTTGCCGATGGCGTCTTTGTAAGGGCCCTCGGGACGGTCTGCCACCGCCACGCCGATGGCCTTGCAGTTTGGATCTCCGCTCTGGCAGGAGACGAAGAAGTAATACTTTCCGTCAACCTCTATGCACTGGGAGGCCCAGGCCTCGCCTACCGCCCAGCTGAAATCTGTGGGCTTCATCACTGCGCCGTGCTTCTTCCAGGTCTTCATGTCGGCGGTAGAATAGCACAGCCACTCGGTGATGTTGAAGCCGTATTTGCCCTCGTATCCGGGCTTGTCGTCAAACTGCTCGTCGTGGCCGCAGAAGAGGTACAGACGGCCGTCGGAGGCCACCATCGGAGCGGGATCCGCCGTGTAGCAGTCCCGCACGAGCGGATTGCCGTCGAACACGAACGTCCCGGACGGAAGCCCGTTGTGCACGCAGGCCGCGGCAAGCAGCGAAAGGATTATGACCGATGCTCTTCTCATATTCAGTGGCGTTTGAGGTCCCATTTGCAGTTGTCGCTGTTAAAGTCGAAGACACCCAGGCCGGGCGTGCTGTCTGCCACGGAGATAAGGCACATCGCACCGGCACAAGCATCGTTATTCCCGGCTTGACCGGGAATCTCTTTGGGGAGGATGCGGTAGGTTCCGTCCACAAGCTGCTCTATCCGCCAGAGCTCCCTGTCTGCTCCCGTGAACTCGGGAACAGTCTCAAGGCGGGCGCCGGGGGCAGCGGCAAGGGCGCGTCCGGTACCCTCTGTCACTATTCTGAAATACGGCCCGCCAAGGTAGCCGCCGGCTCCGGGAACGGCCTCAATGGTCCATTTCTGATGGGGGCGTGCCATATAGTCCGAAAGGCGGACGGGGATTTCTCCCGAGGGCCAGCCGCCTATCACGTCTTCAAGCTTCTGGGCGCCCAAGGCCACCGCGGGCTCGTCCTGCCTTATCCAGAAAGGCATCATTCCGGGATCTGAGCGTACGAAATCTACCGTAAGCTCAAGGGCATAGCCGCGCCTGCGGGAAAGTATCTTGTAGTTGCCGTCCTGAAGGGGCTCTCCGGCCTCGGGCCAGCCGTCCCTCCACAGGAGGGGGCGTATGGCAAGGACGCTGCGGCCGCTGCGGTCAAGGTCGGACTCGAAGTGCAGGGACATCTTTTCCACGCCCTCGCACTCTATGATCTGTCCGAAGTGACCGGCCCCGAAACGGCGTTCCTCGGCCGCTATGAGCATTCTGCCGCCTCCGCGGAGCATATCGCGGCCCATATTGTCAAGAAAAGGGCCTGTAACGCAGCGGGAACGGCCCACAACAATGTTATACGTTGAATTGACTCCGTCGCAGCAGGTGCCGTGGGTGCCCATAAGGTAGTACCAGCCGTCCCGGTATATCATTTTGGTAGCCTCGCAGTCTATTGCTATGTCTGCGGGGCGGCTGCCGGGAAGACGCCCGCCCGTAGCGGGGTCAAGCTCTATTATCCTGATATTGCCGAAATAGGTTCCGTAGGTGCAGAAAAGCCTGCCATCAGGGGTCATTATGAAGCCGATGTCTATGGCGTCGCAGTCCTCGTCGGGCTCGGAACGGGCCACCTCCACCGGCTCTGTATAGGCAAAATCCGGAGAAGTTGGATCCAGCGTCCTGTTCCACATCGTAACCACGCGGCTGTCGTGGTTGCCGCCAAGGCCGCCGCCGCTGGTGGTGTAGCCAACCAGGTAGCGGTCCCCTATCTTTATCACGTCGGGTGCCGCGCAGCCGCCGTGTCGCACGGCGCCGCTTTCCCATACCCAGCCGTCGGCGGAGATGAGGCCTCCGGCACCAGTTCCGAAGGTATAATACTTACCGTCACACTCGGTAATGGTGGAAGGGTCGTGGATATAGGGCTCTCCCACCTGCGCAAGGGCGTTTAGACCGGCAAGCACCAGAAAGACGGCGATTGAGAGTATCTTTTTCATGGCTATTGCACGGTTATGGTGAAGTTCCTGACGGGGTTGCCGCCTCTGTCCAGAAAACGCGCGCAGAAGTCGCTCATACCGGGGCCGTTGATTACGGCACACCAGATTACGTTGCGGCCTTTGCGCAGTGTAAGGCGCTCGGAAGCGCAGTCGTCCATGACCATCCGGCGGTCTCCTGACATTATGAGCGCCTCTTCTCCGTTGACCCACCACATAGAGGCGGAATTGGAGCCCGCGAAAAGGCGTACGTCCGGGATTTCCTCCTCACAGTTGATGACCGTGGCGGCCCAGAATATCACGCCGTAATGCTCGGGAGCGAGGTTTGTGGCGAAACGGAAGAGCTTCACGTTGAACAGCTTGCTGTCCATCGCGTGCCAGCGCAGTTTGGTCTTTTTTACTTTGGAACCGTCTTTGGGCAGAACGTCTCCCAGCTGGCCCTTGAAATAGGTCTGCCCGAAGGTTTCGCGGATGTAGCTGTCCGTAAAGACGGTGTTTGTGCGGTTGGGCTTGCTTATGGGGTCAAGAAGCAACCAGCGGCCTATGAAGCCGTCCCGGTCCGGCGAGGCGGCTCCGGGTGCTGCGGGAACCATATACTTGTGCAGGTCCGTTGATGAATCGGACCAGCTCTGGGCGGAAAGACCGGCGCAGAGCAGCACCGCGGCAAGTATGAGGGTCAAGCGTTTCATTGGTCAGTCCTCCTTGTAGGGATCCATTCCGTTAAGTTCGCACAGATACAGGTACAGCGTCTTGTAGGCTTCTTTTTTCTCGTAATTGACGCCTTTCCACAGCAGGGGGGCGTTCTTCTCCCCTACCCAGGAATCCTTGTCGTTTATGCCCCAGAAGGTTATGCCGCCGCGCTGCGCCTGGGGGACGATTTCAAGATACTTCTGGAATATGTACTTGATCATATCGGCCTGGGAGGTCTCGTCTGTGCTCTTGAGGTCAAGCTCGGCGATACGCACCATCTTGCCGGTTGCCACGAGGTCTTTCAGGGAAGCTTCCACCTTGCCCTTGAGGTCCGGAGTAGACATGTCCAGGTGCATCTGGGAGGCGACTCCGGTAACTTTGGGATTGCCGGAAGCGTAACGGCAGAGGGCCTGGCGCTTGGGGGTGTCCGTCTCGAGGTTGTAGTCGTTGATGTAAAGGACGGGGGTCTTGCCGAACTTGGCGCAGGCGTCGGTTGCATAAGTGAATGCGGCGTCCACCCAGTCTTTGGTGCTGGGGTAATAATTGCCCCACACGAAGTCGTTCGCGGTATTGCCCCTGGTGCGGAAGGCTCCGCCGGCGCCGTCTGCAAAGGTCTCGTTAACCACGTCCCAGGCATAGACGTCAAAGTGCTCAACCATGCCGTATACGTATGTTTTGAAGGCGTCGTCTACGGCCTCCCTCACAGCTTCGACAGAAGAGTCTGTAGAGCCAAGTATCTGAATGTCATCGAGATAATATGTTACGGCCTCCGTCCCTCCGTAGAAGGCGACGGAAAGCTCGCGCCCGGACTCTACGGTGTATTCCAGCGACTGGTATGTCCATTCGGTCGTCATTTTTGCGAACTGGCCCCAGGCGGAGTTCTTGTATTTCACGTCGCCGTCGCCCCTAATGTCTATCTGAAGGTCTGCGGGGGCGGATGCGCGGGCATACCACGCAAGCGTATACGTATTGCCGGCGGTGACGGGGAAGGTCTTGGTTATTACCTGCACGTCCCAGGAGTCCGTGCAGTGGCCGTCAGAATTGTCCATCATAAGGGACAGGGAGCCGCTGTGCGCATATTCGCCGGTCACGGCCACGTATTCCGGCCCGTTAATCTGTACGAACTCGCCTGACTGGAGTATCTGGGCTGACGGCCCGGCGGTGTAGGATTCAAAGTCCAGCACGCCGCCGATGGGTGCTATTTGGGAATTGCCGGAACCGGCGGAGGATGCCTGGCTGATCACGGCATTCAGGTAAGACCTCTGCTGCTGGCTGTGCCAGCCCAGGACGTGGCCGAAAAGCTCAGTGCCGGCCTGCTTTGCCCACTGCGCCATCTGGTCCGCCGTAATGAAACGGAACTGGCCGCTGGGCTGGACTATGGCGTCGTGCTTCATCTCGTTGCCGAAGGTTACGGCCTTGAACTCCTTGGCAAGGATTTCGGCCACCTGGGGATTATTCCGGTATTCTCCATATGTAAATGCGGCGCCGAGCTTTATTCCCTGCTTTTCTGCAAGGTCTCCCAGGCCGTACTTGCCATAATCTACCTGTTTTGGGGCGGGCGGAACCACAATGGGCGGGTTATCTGTCCCCGGGTCGTCCGGAATCTCCTTTTGGCAGGAGAAAACGGAAGTGAGACAGGCAAGGAAAAGAATGATTGCGGATATCTTTTTCATCGGTGCAAAGGTACTTAATAGATTTCGCGCGTATGTATGCGGAAGGCTCATTGTTTTTTCGTTTTGAAACATGCCTGTAATTTTTGCAACAATTAGTGTTGAAACCGTTACATAAGGGGTGTTTTTCTCAAAATTGACACTATTTGTATCAAAATTTCAAGTCATGTTACAAGGTTCACAAGAGTTGTTTCCACACATAATATATAAGTGTGCGATCATTTCTACCTTTGCAATGCTTATTATGCGCAACCGGATAATTTCGCACCAAAACATATTAATTTAACCCTAAAATGATGAAAAGAAAAAAACTGCTTCATCTGTTCGGACTGATGGCGCTCCTGCTCCTTATGCCCGGACAAACTTTCGCCCAGAACCTCAGGGTCCAGGGCAAGGTGCTGGATGAATTGGGAGAAGGGTTGATAGGAGCCGGCGTTGTGGTTCAAGGCACAACCAACGGCACCGTCACCGATGCGAACGGTAATTTCACGCTTACCGTCCCCAGCGGCACTACACTGGAGATTTCCTGTGTAGGTTACGCCACTCAGCTCATCCAGGTCACCGAACCCAGCCTCACGGTTCAGATGGAGATCGACTCCAGGGCACTTGAAGAGTCGGTGGTCATTGCCTACGGCCAGCAGAAGAAGGTCACCATCACCGGTGCCGTCTCCGCCGTGAGCGGTGAAGGACTCATGAAGGCGCCTGTGGCAAACGTGGCGAACGCCCTCCAGGGAAATCTCCCCGGCGTTCAGGCCGTCCAGCCTTCCGGTATGCCCGGTGCCGATGATCCCGTTATCCGCATCCGTGGTGTGGGCTCGCTCAACAGCGCAGATCCCCTGGTTCTCGTAGACGGTGTCGAGCGTCCCTTCTCACAGCTGGACCCCAACGAAATCGAGAGCATCTCCGTCCTTAAAGACGCATCTGCAACGGCGGTCTTCGGTGTGCGCGGCGCAAACGGCGTCATCCTCGTAACCACAAAGCGCGGCCAGGTTGGAAAGGCCTCCGTCACGGCAACGGTAAACACCGCCGTACAGACCATTTCCAAGTTCATAGATTTCGCCGATTCCTACACCTACGGCAAAATGTGGAACTACACCAAGATAACCGACGCCCTCCCCATGACCCAGTGGCCCGGAACGGCAAACATCACGGACTACTCTCCGTTCGTGGACGCCGGTCTGCGATTCAGCCAGGATGTCATGGAGCACTTCCGCAAAGGAGACATGCCCAGGACGTTCCCGAGCATGGACTGGATAGACTACGTGATGAACGATACCGCATGGCAGGAGCAGGCCAACGTGAACGTCAACGGCGGTACCGAGAGGGTACGCTACTTCGTTTCGGCCGGTTTCCTCAACCAGGATTCGCTGTTCAAGACATTCTCGGACAATAAGAACGAAACCTTCAACTTCAAGCGTCTTAACTATCGCGCAAACCTCGATATAGACGTTTCCAAACGCAGCCAGATATCCATCACCCTGGGCGGCCGCATGCAGGACCGCAACACCATGGGCAGCGGCGAGGGTTTCCTCTTCCGCTATCTGCAGGGCGCAACGCCTTACGCCGGCAGCGGAATAGATGAATATGGCCGTCACATCGTTTCAGACACCAATATCGTAGGACCTTTCGACCGCGACGCCCTCTCCAACTACTATAACCTCGGTTATGTGAACGAGAGCACCAACGTCCTCAACTTCGACGTCCAGTACAAACTCGACCTTGGCTTCATCACCCAGGGCCTGGATTTCAAGGTAAAGGCCTCATACAACTCCGACTACACCGCCCAGAAGAACCGTCAGAACGGATACGGAACCGGTGTCACCTATGTTGCCACGCTGGTTGACGGTCAGGAAGTCCTCCGCAAGGAGAACGTAACCTGGCCCATTCCTTATAACGAGAACACGTGGGGCAACAGGAACTGGTACTCCGAGGCCAGCTTCAACTACGCCCGCCAGTTCGGCCAGCACAATGTCGGCGCCCTGCTGCTTTACAACCAGAGCAAGACGTACTATCCCTGGGATTCGGACAACAGCCTGTACCGTTCCATCCCCAAGGGTTATGTAGGACTCGTGGGCCGTATCACCTACGACTACGCGATGAAGTATCTCCTCGACTTCAACATCGGTTACAACGGATCCGAAAACTTCGCCCCCGGCAAGCGCTACGGCCTGTTCCCTTCGGTATCGGCAGGTTGGATAATCTCCAACGAGCCCTGGTGGGAAGGCGTCAAGAATGGCATCGGCTATCTCAAGCTCCGCGGTTCGTGGGGTCTTGTAGGTAACGACAACACCAACGGCGCCCGCTTCCTGTATCTCCCCGGAGCATGGCAGTTCCTGAGCGGCAAGATGACCAACTACCCCTCAATCCGAGGCGCCAACTTCGGTACCAGCGGCAACTGGCTGCAGACCGTCAGGGAGCTCACTTCGGGCAACCCCAACGTAACCTGGGAAACCGCCAGCAAGATAAATGTAGGTCTTGACGCCGCCTTCCTGAGGGATCGCCTGCATACGTATGTGGACTTCTTCTGGGAAGACCGCCAGGGCATTCTGGTAAGCAACGAGGCCACCCTTCCCGCCGTCACATACCTGCCTTCCAGCTACGTGAACGAGGGCCGCGTAAAGAACCACGGTTTCGAGGTCACTCTGAACTGGGAAGACAGGATCGGCGATTTCCGCTATTCCATTTCCCCGAACTTCTCCTACGCCAAGAACAAGGTGATAGAGATGCTTGAGGTAGAGCCCATGTACGATTATCTCAGACGTACCGGCCTGCCCGTAGGCCAGCCTTTCGGTTACGACCTCTTCGAGTTCTACCAGCCCGGTACCGAGGAGCGCTACAAAGAGGCCTACAAAACCGACATGCCCGACCAGGGAACCGTGCTCAGATACGGTGACAGCGTTTATGTGGACCAGAACGGCGACGGCGTAATAGACGCCAACGACCAGAAGCCGCTCGGCTACACCAGCATCCCCGAGATTACCTATTCCCTCAACGCCTCCTTCCATTGGAAAGGCCTCGATTTCTCCATGCTGTGGACAGGTGCAGACCACGTGAGCCGTACCCTTAACGGTTACTTCCGTGACCAGTTCGGTTCCACCAACACTTCCGCACTCACCCAGTGGGTGGCGGACAACTCCTGGACGGAAGACAATCCCAACGCGATCCTGCCCCGTATCTCATTCACCAACAGGGTCCACAACAACCGTGACTCACAGGCCTGGATGATCAATTCCCGTTACGTACGTCTTAAGAACGTAGAAGTGGGTTACACCTTCAACAAGTCCCAGAGGATGCAGTTCTTCAATTACATCCGCGTATTCCTCTCCGGACAGAACCTGCTCACCTTCTCTACCTTCGACGGCAACGATCCCGAGGCTCCCGGTACCGGACTCGATTACGGTGTCCGCTACCCTATGACCCGTGTTTTCAACATCGGCGCCCAGTTTAACTTCTAATGCAGACACGAATATGAAAAAGAATACCATAATATTCATTCTGAGCATTTGTTCTGCCCTTTCCATCTCCTCCTGCGTAGAAAAATTCGCAATCGGCGACGCCTTCCTGGAGAAAGCTCCCGGCGTAGATGTCAATATAGACACGGTTTTCACAAGAGCAGAATATACCCGCAACTTCCTGTGGAGCGCATACGGGCAGATCTATTGCACCTATACCAAGGGCAACATGATGAACGGCGCCCCCATCGACGTGCTGTCCGACTCCTATCACTGCTACTGCGACTGGGGCGGCCCCATCCAGACCTATTATCCCGGTTCGCTTACAGAGGACTCCCAGGACAACCCCAACGGCAACTTCCAGGGAAGATTCGGATTCTCCACGACCAATGACGACCTGAACGATGAGGTCAACGGCGGCACCGGACGCGTCTCCATTTACGAGACCGTACGCAAATGCTGGCAGATCATAGAGAACATAGACAGGGTAAAAGACATGTCCGATGACGAGAAGAGCCGTCTGCGCGGAGAGGCCTACACCATAATGGCCAGCCGCTATTTCGACGCTTTCCGCAATTTCGGCGGCCTTTGCCTTGCCAAGAAAGCCTACGAGGTTGGAGAGCCTTTCGAGGGCGGACGCGCAACGGCAATGCAGACCGTGGAGTTCATAGACTCCCTGATTGTCTGCGCCATCAACGAGCCCGGCTTCATCTGGAACATCCCCAATGCCGACATAGGCCAGTGGTCCGGCCGCCTCACACGCGCATCCGCACGCGCCCTGCGTGCAAAATTATGGATGCACGCGGCATCCCCCCTGTTCAACAGCGCGGCACCCTATATGGAGTATGATCCTCTGAAAGTCACCGAGTACACCAATATCGAGCACGTGTGGTTCGGCAAGGAAGACCGCTCCCTCTGGGACAAGTGCCTGCAGTACTGCAATGAGTTCTTCCAGGACAACGAGGCAAACGGCAACTATTATCAGCTCATCCAGCCCTCTTCCCAGGACGAGGCCGGCTACCGTACCGCCTACCGCAGGGCCTACCGTTACCGCAACGACGAAAACCATCACGAAAAGCTCTTTGACGCCCAGCCCACCCAGACGCTCACCGACGAGCTCCGCGACGGCCAGATCATAGAAAACGGTTGGGGTTGGGGTTGGAAAGGCTTCTCGATGGACGGATTGCGTCAGGGAGGAGCCGTTCCTACCAACGAGCTTATGGAATGCTTCGGCATGCAGGACGGCCGCGTTTTCCCTTACTCCGATATCTATGGCGCCGGAAAGAACCCGGACGGCATTGATATCTATGCAGACCGCGACCCCCGTCTGTACGAGACGATGATGGTTCCCCGCCAGTCCCTTCCTGCAGGTTTCGACTATGCCGGCGTGTCATACATCGACTCCTGGTTCACCGGAGCAATGTACTACAGCAAAGACAAGTTCGGTGATGCGGACAACGCAGACGCACAGTCCGGTTACCGCAAGTTCAAATGGATTCTCGATTATGTGAACGACAAGATGAACGACGAGTTCATCGGTGTATCCTACATCCGTCTTGCCGAGGTTTATCTCATCCGCGCCGAGGCAAAAGCCGAGACCGGCGACCTTCAGGGTGCGCTTGACGATCTGCACATCGTGCGCAGCCGTGTAGGCCTGGGCCGTCTGGAAACAATGAATCCCAGCCTTAACCTCACCTCCAACAAGGACAATCTCATCGATCAGATCCTCCGTGAACGCAACTGCGAGATAGGAGGCGAATGCGGCGACCGTTTCTACGATATGATCCGCCGCAAGCGCCAGGATCTCTTCACCAAGCCCCTGCACGAAATCAGGATATACCGTCTTGACGAGAACGGCAGGCGTATGGGCGTGAACGAATACGGCGGCCATCTTGACGAAGGCAAGGATGTCATGCTCTGGGATCCTGCCAAGCCCTGGCCCAAGTTCGAATATGAAAAGGTGCAGATTACCGTGGGCGCCCGCCGCTGGTGGGAGCCTGGCTTCTGGACCAACAAGTGGTACCTCGACCCCGTTTCCCGCAATGAGGTCCAGAAAAAATACGGTCTCACTCAGAATCCCGGTTGGTAATCTAAAGAATTTGAACGATTATGAAATTACGTAATATACTTATTTCCTGCCTGTTGGGATTCTGCCTCGTGCCTGTTGGCGCTGGCGCGCAAATCGTACTGAGTGACAAGCAGTCACAGAAGGTGGATTTGGGCTACGGCGTGCAGAGCACGGAATTCCTCACCACTGCGGCAGCTTACACGATTACCGCAGAAGAACTGAGCAGGACCTCGGCCATCAGCCTGGCAGACGCCCTGTATGGCAAGCTCCTCGGCCTTACCGCCCTTCAGAACACCGGTTTCAAGGGAGAAGAGGGCAGGGGTGCCACCTTCAACATCCGTGGCGTCCAGACCACCGGAGAGAGGGACATCCTCATCCTCGTGGACGGCTTTGAGCGCCCCATCGACCGCCTTTCGGTTGAAGAGGTAGAAAGCGTCACGGTCCTTCGCGACGCAGCCGCAGTGGCCCTTTACGGTCACGAGGCCATTAACGGCGTACTCCTTGTGAAGACAAAGCGCGGCCAGGCCGACAGCGGTTTCCACCTCAAGACCGGCGCTTCCCACAAGATCCAGTTCGATCCGCAGATGACAGAGATGGTAAGCGCATACGAATATGCCAACGCCCTCAATACCGCACGCCTCAACGACGGCAACACTATCGCCTACACGCAGACCGAACTTCAGAAATTCCAGGATGGCAGCGACCCGTTCGTCTACCCAAATGTGGACTGGAAAAACGAGGTCTTCAAGAACACCGCAAGCGAGACCAATGCCTTCGTATCGATGTTCGGCGGATCCGACAAGGTGGAGTATTACGCCCAGATGGACTACACCGACGCCAGCGGTCTGTACAAGTATCCCGACCAGGGCGACTGGAACTCCCAGCTGAGG
>JAGCCD010000098.1 GCA_017651785.1 Bacteroidales bacterium | reverse complement strand
CTGAATATGCCGTCTGCATCTACCGTGTTGCCGCTCTCTGCGGGGTAAATGCCGTAGAGGCTTCCGCTGCCCTCTCCCAACTTGCCCGTGAAGGTGGCCTCCTCTGCACGCTCTGTGTTAGTGGAAGTAAACTCCGATAATTCTCCGGCATAGCCAACAAGAATCTTGTCGGGGGCATCCCAGAGGATAGCGTAATTGGCGCCATCTGAGCCAAGTGAGTAAGTTACATCAAGGCTGCTCCTTGTGGCCGCCTGAGAATGTGTGGCCGTGATGGCTGTCAGTCCGGCATCTGCCGGAACGAGACTCTTCTCCTGCGTGCACGCCATTAACATGGCCAGTGCAGCAATTACGATGATTGAAAGTTTCTTCATACTATTATGGATTTGATTGATACACTCTTAGGCCGACTCTCACAAAGATAACAATTTAATCCGTTTTTGAAGAGCATTCTTTGCCTTTTTTGAGGAAGGTCCAATTTTATATGCCAGACCTTCCCCAGCCACTCGGCCTCCCAGTGCCCTCAGTGCCATTCCTCCAGGGGAAGGTCCCGACCACGTTTTCGGACCTTCCCCACGCAGCACTTTGACCTTCCCCGAGAGACCATCTGAATACCACCAATAACAGTTTCGGCGGCGAAGTGGAGCAAGGAGTGTGTTGAAAAACCATTTGCGCCCACGCAATGCGAGTGGGAGGGGCCCGGCCGCGAGAGCGGTTGGGAGGGGTAAATTGGTCAAAACGTCCAGTGGACGATTTGGCCAATTTAGTTTTTCAACATACTCCTTGCGCAACGGAGCTGCCGAAACCAAACCATGGGATGCCCGATCAGGTCGGGCATGACTGAGAAGCGCGGTTACAAAAGCAGCCGGGCGAGGGAGAGGTCTTCGGGGGTGGTGATTTTGATGTTGTGTTTATCTCCGGGGAAGATGGAGATGGGAATGCCGAGGCGCTCTACTACGGAAGCGTCGTCGGTGAAGGAGGTGTCGTAGGGTTGGGCGTAGGCGCGCTTAATGTCTTCTGACAGAAACATTTGGGGCGTCTGGACGGCGACGAGGGAGCTTCTGGGTGGCAGGGTGGTGCCGGGCTCAAGACAGCGGAGGGTGTCGGTTACCGGTAGTGCCGGAATAAGTGCCCGGACGGCGGAGGTGGAAATGGCTCCGGAACCTGCGCCAGTGTAAACTCCGGCTTCCATTGACTCAATCATTCCACGAACCATAGCCGGCGACACGAGGGGCCTCACGCCGTCGTGCACGGCGACAATCACTCCGTCAGGGACCTTCTCAAGAGCTGCCTGCACTGAATGGAATCTGGTCATTCCGCCTTTAACGATGGTCTGCGCAAACGAGACGGCGTGCTTTATGCACAGCTCCCGCCAGGTCTGGATATGGGCTGCCGGGAGAACAACAATGACGTGCGCAGAGGGGGCAGCCTCGAGGAAACGGCCTATGGAGCGCAGCAGGACGGGCTCACCGCAAAGGTCGAGGAACTGCTTGGGCACGTCCCCCCCCATACGGGTGCCGCTGCCGCCCGCTACAAAAATGGCATATACTTCCCGAGAGCTCATAAACTTGGATAACAAAATTAGTGGTTTTTCTTGAAAAATGGTTATTTTTGTACGAATATAGTTTACTGTACTGAATTATGGCATTTTCATTCCTGAACCAACAGCTGGCAATCGACCTGGGCACGGCCAATACCGTCATTTACCAGAATGACCAGATAGTGCTCGACGAACCCAGCATAGTCGCAATAGACAACAGCTCCGGCAAGTGCATAGCCATAGGCCAGAAGGCAAAGCTCATGCACGAGCGCAACAATCCCGGCATACGTACCATCCGCCCCCTGAGGGACGGCGTGATCGCAGACTTCAACGCTGCGGAAATGATGATCCGCGGCTTCATCAAGCAGGTCAACAGCAAGCACCGCAGCCTTTTCACCCCCAACCTCAAGGTTGTGGTAGGCATCCCCTCTGGCTCAACTGAGGTTGAGATCAGGGCCGTTCGAGACTCAACCGAGCACGCTGGCGGCCGCGACGTCTACCTTATCTTCGAGCCCATGGCCGCAGCCCTGGGAATAGGTCTTCCCGTAGAGGAGCCTGTAGGAAGCATGGTTGTAGACATAGGCGGCGGTACCACAGAGATTGCGGTCATTTCCCTGGGCGGCCTCGTGTTCCAGGAGAGTATCCGTACCGCAGGCGACGTGTTCACGGCCGACATCCAGCAATACCTTCGCCAGCAGCACAACATCCGCGTGGGTGAAATCACGGCAGAGAAGATCAAGATAGCCGTGGGCGCCGTAATTCCGGATCTGGTAGAGGAGCCCGAGCCCTTCATCGTGCGCGGTCCAAACCTCATGACCGCCCACCCCGTAGAGGCCACCATCACCCATCAGGAAATCGCCCACTGCCTGGACAAGTCAATCGCAAAGATAGAAACCTCCATCCTTCACGTACTGGAGAATACTCCTCCCGAGCTGTATTCCGACATAGTAGAGAACGGCATTTACCTTTCCGGCGGCGGAGCTCAGCTGCGCGGCCTTGACAAGCGTCTCACGGACAAGGTGAACATCCAGTTCCACGTTTGCGAAGATCCCCTGCACGCCGTTGCACGCGGCACCTGCGAGGCCCTCAAGGATACCGACCGCTACTCCTTCCTGATGCGCTAAAGCCACATGCCCAAAGGAAGGACGGTCTGGACAGGAATAGCCACCGCGGCAATCTTCATACTCCTGGAGATTGCCGCGTTGTCCATGCTGCACTCTTCCTCGGCACTGCAGAATATCTGGCTCAACCGCTTCTCGCACAATGTCATGGCCCTCACCTGGGGCGGCGTGGAGAAGGTAAAGAACTATTTCGGCCTGAGGGAACAGAACGACATCCTCGCCGGCCGCAACTACGAGCTGTTCAAGGAACTCCAGCACTACAAAGAGCTCGAGCGCACCCTGACTGCCATGGCCAAGCTGGATTCAGCCAATCTCCCGCCCCGCTTCAACTATATTCCGGCAGAGATTACGGCAATGGGCACCAACTCCCGCCACAACTACATAATCATCGACAAGGGCAGCAACGACGGCATAGTCCCCGGAAGCGCCATCATCACCCCCAACAGCGTGGTAGGGATGGTGTACGCCGTAGACAAGCGGTACTCATACGGCCTTTCGCTGATGAACGAGAGGGTGAACGTGAGTGCGCGCATCGGCCGTGAGGGCATCGTCGTCCCCATGCGCTGGGACGGCGGCGGCACCAACAAAGTGGTTCTGGGCGACATTCCCCTTCACCTCGACATCCCCGCCGGCGACACCGTCTGGACAAGCGGCAAGTCCAAGGTATTCCCTCCCGACATCCCTCTGGGCGTAACCGAGGGCCTGCGGGTCATAGACGGAGCCGTGGGCATAGTTGACGTGAAACTGTTCGTAGACCTCACTTCCACCCGCTACGTGATAGTGGCAGAAAACCCCGACCGTGAAACCATAGAGAATCTGTCGCGATGAAAGACTGGCGTTTCTGGATTGTGTTTGCGGTGCTCACGGTTGTGCAGATTATCCTGTGCAACTTCCTGGACCTGTCCCGCTACGCCGTGCTGTCGATACTCCCGGTGCTCATCCTGATGCTGCCTCTCCGCCTGGGCAACGTGCCAATGATGCTCATCAGCTTCGCGCTCGGCTTTGCCGTAGACTTCTTCTCTACCGGCATGCTCGGCCTCACCGCAGCGGCGCTCGTGCCCGTGGGACTTGCACGCAACTCGCTGGTATACGCCCTCTTCGGCGACGAACTCGGCCCGCGCGAAGGAGAGCTCACCCTCACCTGGTTCGGCGTGCCAAAATTCGCCCTCGCCACTCTGATCCTCTGTTCAATCTACTTCCTCGTGTACGTTGTAGCGGATGCTGCCGGCACTTACGGCTTCTGGGCCGGCGCCCTCCGTTTCCTTATCTCAACCGCCCTCAGCACGCCCGTGTGCCTGGGAATCGCAAGAATACTCAGGCCCGAGTAGTATGGAACGCAACAACCGCTCTACCAAGCTCCTCATAGGACTCGGGGCAGTGCTGGCAGTGCTGCTCGGAAAGCTCTTCTACGTGCAGATAATCAACGAGAAGTACAAGATAGACGCCGACAACAACTCAATGACGCGCGAGGTCATCTACCCTCCCCGGGGCGTCATCTACGACCGCAACGGCGTGCTGCTCGTCGGCAACCGCATCTGCTACGACATAATGGTCACCCCCAGGGAAGTGACCGAGTTCGATACGCTCGCGCTCGCCCAGGCGCTTGACACGACCGCCGATTTTGTCCGCGAGAGGATGGAGTACTACCACAACTACCGCTCCCGCATAGGCTGGCAGACGCTTACCTTCATAAAGCAGGTCGATGCAGAGACCTACCTCAGATTCGCCGAGCAGCAGTATATGTTCCCCGGCTTCAAGAGCCAGGCCCGCGGCGTGCGCGAATACCCCTTCAACGCCGGAGGCAACCTTCTGGGATACATTTCCGAGGTAAACTCCGAGTTCCTCGAGGATCACCCCGACTACAGACCCGGAGACTACTACGGCCGTACGGGACTTGAGGCCGCCCGCGAGGACGACCTGCGCGGCAAGACCGGCTGGCACATCTATCTGCGCGACTCGCGAGGCCGCCAGAAAAGCCCCTTCAAGGGGGGTGAGTACGACGTAGAGGCCGTCCCGGGCAAAGACATCACCACCACCATCGACGCCTACCTTCAGAGCTACGGCCAGCAGCTGATGAACGGCAAGAAAGGCAGCGTGGTGGCTATTGAGCCCTCCACGGGAGAGATCCTTGCGATGGTATCCAGCCCCGGAATCGACGTCAGCGTCCTTGCCGACTTCGGCAAGCACTACAGCGAACTCTCGCAGAACAAGCACAAGCCCCTGTACAACAGGACGGTGTCGGCGTCGTACCCTCCGGGATCGGTCTTCAAACTTGTGAACGGCCTCGTAGGCCTGCAGGACGGCGTTTTAAAGCCCAATATGTACTATCCCTGCAGCGCCGGCTACGTATACACCTCAAGCGGAAAGAAGCTCGGATGCCACTTTCACCGCTCGCCCCTCAACATGGAAGATGCGGTAATGATGTCCTGCAACGGCTATTTCTGCTACGTCCTGCGAACAATACTGGAGAATCCGGCATACAACTCAACAGAGGATGCCTACAACCACTGGCGGGAAATGGTGATGAGTTTCGGATTCGGAAACAAGCTGGGCAGCGACTTCCCTTCCGAGCTGAGCGGCAACATCCCCTCGGCAGATTTCTACAACAAGCGCTACCGCAAAGGCCACTGGCGCTTCCCCACCATAGTTTCGCTTTCCATCGGCCAGGGAGAAATCCTGACTACGCCGCTGCAGATAGCCAATCTGGCGGCCATAATGGCCAATAGGGGCTACTACTACATCCCCCACGTAGTAAAGGCGTCGGAGAGGATCCAGATAGACCCCAAGTACTACGAAAAGCAGTACACTAAGGTGGACACCCTTCACTTCCCTGCAATGGTACATGGAATGTGGAAAGCCGTGAACCAGTTCGGCGACGGAGCCACCGCAACCGTGGCGTACGTTCCTGGGCTTGACATCTGCGGCAAGACCGGCACCGCCCAGAACCCGCACGGAAAAGACAATTCCGTGTTCATCTGCTTCGCGCCCAAGGACGATCCCAAGATCGCCGTGGCGGCATACATAGAGAACGCCGGATTCGGCGCCAGCTGGGCATGCCCCATCGCTTCGCTGATGATAGAAAAGTATCTTCGAGGCGAGGTGAGCGAGGGCCGCAAGGACCTTGAAGCGCGCGTGATGCGCACTAAACTCATAAACCAATGAACGAAGAGCAACTGGACAGAGGACTAAGGCGCACGGTGGACTGGAGACTCATCGTGCTCTACCTGCTTATAATGCTCTTCGGCTGGATAAACATCTACGCCGCGGTGCGAAGCGGGGAGCCGTCCGGCATTTTCGACCTGAGCTTCAACTGCGGCAAGCAGGCGGTTTGGATTGCAGGCGCCGTCGTAATCGCCCTGATCGTGCTCTTCGTCATTCAACCGTACTTCTGGGAGAGCGTATGCAAGCCTGCGTACGGACTGGTGCTCATACTGCTGGTGCTCGTAATCTTTATGAGCAACAATGTAAAAGGCTCGCATTCCTGGTTCGAACTGGGACCTGTGAAGTTCCAGCCGGCCGAGCTGTCAAAAATCACCACGTCGCTGGTGCTGGCCGCGCTTATGAGCAGGCCCGCGTTCAAGATGAGCTCCCCGAAGAATCTTCTGCTGGCGGTGGCTGTGGTGGCTCTGCCGATGCTGGTAATAATAGCAGAGAGCGAGACCGGTTCCGCCCTGGTGTACACGGGATTCATATTCGTACTGTACCGTGAGGGGCTTTCCGGATGGTGGCTCGGCTTTGCCGGAATGGCCATACTGCTGTTCATCCTTACGCTAACCACGCACTGGTGGATATCGGCCGCAGTGGCGGCCGCGGTGGCGCTCGCTCTCCTTATCTCTTACCTCAGGAGGGTGCAGTCCCTCCGTGCCAGGAGGGCCGTGGTGCGCAATACACTCATAGGCCTGGCCGCTGCTATGGCGCTCATATTCGCGTCCGACTTCTTCTTCAACCATGTGCTGAAAGACTATCAGAGAGGCCGCATCGAAGTGCTGCTGGGCATGAAGGAAGATCCCAAGGGATTCGGCTACAACGTGCACCAGTCGCTCATAGCCATAGGCTCCGGCGGCCTGTTCGGAAAGGGTTACCTGCAGGGCACGCAGACCACTTTCGGCTTTGTACCCGAGCAGAGCACCGACTTCATTTTCTGCACCGTTGGAGAGGAGTGGGGCTTTATGGGGAGCCTCTTCGTAATCGTCATGTACGGACTGCTGATATTCTGGATAGTGCAGGATGCCGAGCGCGCCAGGAGCGCGTTCACACGCATCTACGGCTACTGCGTCGCCTCCTGCCTGTTCATGCATCTTTTCATCAACATCGGAATGACGATAGGCCTTATGCCCGTTATCGGCATACCGTTACCTCTTTTCAGCTATGGCGGCTCGTCGCTGTGGTCTTTCACCCTGCTCATATTCATTTTCATCGCCCTGGAACGCCAGGAAAAGAAGTACTTCTAGCCTATGTTTTCACGCATCGTCCAGATTATCAACGATATAGTGTGGAGCCCCGCACTTGTGGCACTGCTTATCATCGCCGGCTTGTTCCTTACGTTCGGCACCCGTTTCGTGCAGGTGAGGCACCTTCCTGAGATGGTGCGCTCGCTGGTCTCGCGCAAGGCGGGGCTTGGCAGCGGCATCTCATCCTTCGAGGCTTTCTGCATGGCGCTGTCGGGAAGAATCGGCACCGGAAACATAGTGGGAGTGGCAACGGCCATTGCGTTCGGCGGACCGGGCGCTGTGTTCTGGATGTGGCTCATAGCATTCTTTGGCGCGGCTACGGCGTTCAGCGAGTCTACGCTCGCCCAGATGTTCAAGTTCCCGCACAAGACCGTGTTCCGCGGCGGTCCGTTCAGCTATATCGAGCAGGGTCTCGGGGCCAAGTGGCTCGGAGTGGCATTCGCCATAGTCTGCATAATCGGATACGGCCTCAGCGGTCCGACTGTGCAGGCAAACGGCCTCACATCCGCCCTCAACAACTCCTTCGGCATAGCTCCGATATGGGGCGGAGTGGCGCTGGTGGCCATTCTGGCGCTCGTGATATTCGGCGGCGTGAAGAGCATCTCACAGGTGGCCAAAGTGGTCACGCCCTTCATGGCGCTGGGATAT
>JAGCCD010000097.1 GCA_017651785.1 Bacteroidales bacterium | reverse complement strand
TTCATAGAGAACATCCACAGCTACAAGCTTGCAGAGGCGTTCGACTTCGACCTCGCCGGCCTCGCCGCCCCCACCATCCCTTCGCCCAAAGACAAGAACCGCTACTGGACAATGAGCGACCTTGCCGTAATGGGCTACGGATACGGAACAAGAGAAACACCCATCCATATATTAACTTTCTACAACGCCATCGCCAACAAAGGCAAGATGATGAAACCGTACCTGGTGGAAGACATCGAGCAGAACGGCGTGGTAAAGAGCCGCAGGGGGCCCGCCCTTATGTCTACCATCTGCAGTAAAGCGGTGGCAGACACTATTACGCGGGCCCTCAAGGCGGTTACCGGCGAGGAAGGCACCGCCCGCCGCCTGCGGAACGCAAAGACCGCGGTGGCCGGCAAGACGGGCACCTCGTTCGGCACGTATGAAGGCGGCGCCTACAGGGACGCCAGCGGCAGACGCAAATACCAGGGCACCTTCGTGGGATTCTTCCCTGCAGACGACCCCAAGTACAGCGTGATCTGCTGCGTCTTCAGCAAACCCACATCAAAGAGCTTCCAGGGCGGCCGCATACCCGCAAGGGCGGTCAAGGCCCTCGTAGACGGCATATATGCCATAGACCCCTGTTTCCAACCTGAGTTAACGGCAGCAAAAGCGGAATGACACTCGCACAGATCATAAAGAATTGCGGCGTGCTCTCATGCACCCACGGAACGGACATCCAGATAAGCGACGTTGTCTGCGATTCCCGCCGTGTGGTGCCCGGCAGCCTGTTCGTAGCCGTTAACGGCTGCGGCAACGACGGCCGTGCCTACATAGCCAAGGCCATAGAGAACGGCGCCGCCGCAGTGATGTACGAGGACGACGGCACTCCCGTGCCCGCCGGAGTATGCGCCGTAAAGGTGGCAGACTCACGCAAGGCCGTGGCAATGGCGGCAGACGCTTTCTACCGTCACCCCAGCGGAGACCTCAAACTGGTGGGCATAACCGGCACCAACGGCAAAACCACCACCGTCACCCTGCTTTACCGCATGTTCCGCTCGCTCGGATACGAGTGCGGACTGCTTTCTACCATAGCCAATTACGTCGGCAGTCAGAGGCTGGAGACGGCCAACACCACCTCAGACCCCATCACAGTGAATTCCCTCCTGCGCCGCATGGCCGACGAGGGATGCCAGTACTGCTTCATGGAGGTGAGTTCCATAGGCGTGGAGCAGGAAAGGGTAACGGGCCTGGAGTTCGCCGTGGGAATCTTCTCCAACCTCACCCACGACCATCTGGATTATCACGGCACATTTGCCGAGTACCTCCGCTGCAAGAAGCTTTTCTTCGACCGCCTGGGTCCCAAGGCCACGGCCATCACAAACATAGACGACAAGCACGGCGAGGTTATGCTCCAGAATACCGCGGCGGCAAAGATGACCTATTCTTGCCGCAGCATGGCAGACCATAACTGCCGCATCCTTGAGCAGAGCCCCGAGGGAATGCTCATAAAGATAGACGGAACCGAGATGTGGTCCCGTCTCGTGGGCGCCCACAACGCATACAACCTGCTGGCAATCTACTGCACCGCCCTCGCGCTGGGAGAAGACAGGGACGAGGTGCTCACGGCCCTCTCCTCCCTCGAGCCCGCCCCGGGAAGGATGGAAACCATCCACGGCCCCAGAGGCCTCTGCGCCGTAATAGACTACGCCCACACGCCCGATGCGCTTGAGAACGTGCTCAAGACCCTCCGCGGCGTGGTGTGCGGCAGGCAGCTCGTCTGCCTGTTCGGCTGCGGCGGAGACCGCGACCGCACCAAGCGCCCCGAGATGGCCGCCGTGGCCGAGAAATGGGCCGACCGCATATTCGTAACTTCCGACAACTCCCGCACGGAGCGCACGGAAGACATTATGGAAGACATCCGCGCCGGCTTCTCCCCCGCCGGGCTTGCAAAGACAGTGTTCATTGCAGACCGCAAGGAAGCCATACGCACAGCGCTTATGCTGAGCCCCGACGGGGCGACGGTCCTGCTGGCTGGCAAAGGTCACGAGACCTATCAGATCATAGGCACGCAGAAAACGCATTTTGACGAAAAAGAAATAGTAAACGACATTTTCAAGCAATGCTCTACCACCTTGTAGACTGGCTCAGGAGCCTCGGAATAGATTTCCCCGGAATGGGGCTTATGCATTACCTTTCATTCAGGGCAATGCTGGCTGCCGTCATAAGTATGCTCATAGCATTCCTGGCGGGCGGAAAGATAATCAAATGGCTCCGCAAGCACCAGATCGGTGAAACCATACGCGACCTCGGCCTGGAAGGCCAGATGCAGAAGAAAGGCACCCCCACGATGGGCGGCCTCATCATAATCGTAGCCCTCGTGGGCTCCGCCCTGCTCGTCTGCAGGCTTGACAGCATCTACACCATCCTGCTTATCATCACCACCCTGTGGTGCGGCGGAATAGGTTTCCTGGACGATTATATCAAGGTTTTCAAGCACAACAAGGAAGGGCTTAGCGAGAAAGGCAAACTCATCCTCCAGTTCGCACTGGGTCTCATAGTTGCCCTCACCGTGTGCATCAGCCCTGACATACCTACGGACAAGCTCGTTACCACCATACCTTTCGTAAAGGCTCACGAGTTCGACTACTCCTGGCTCTCTCCCTTCAACGGGCAGCTGGGCGTGTACTGCTCCTGGGGCATCTACATGATAATGATCATCCTCGTCATCCTGGCCTGCTCCAACGGTACCAACCTTACGGACGGTATGGACGGACTGGCATCGGGCACATCGGCGATAGTTGGAATTACCATCGGTGTAATGGCTTGGCTGAGCGGTGACGTAATCGACGCCAACTACCTGAATATTATGTATATACCCGGTTCCGGCGAGGTGGCGATCTTTATGGCTGCGTTTGTAGGAGCGCTCATAGGGTTCCTGTGGTACAATACGTTCCCGGCACAGGTGTTCATGGGAGACTCGGGCAGCCTTACCATAGGCGGCATCATCGGCGTGAGCGCGGTGCTCATCCGCAAGGAGCTCATACTTCCGCTGCTTTGCGGCATCTTCGTGGCGGAGAGCCTGTCCGTCATAATTCAGAGAACGCATTTCAAGCGCACAAAGCGCAAATACGGAGAAGGCCGCAGGGTGTTCCTCATGGCCCCGCTCCACCATCATTTTCAGAAACAGGGAATACCGGAGCCGCGTATAGTAACGCGCTTCTGGATAATAGGAATAATACTGGCGGTGTCTACACTGGCAGTGCTTAAGATACGATAGACAATGTCAAGACTTGTAGTTTTGGGCGGAGCAGAGAGCGGCGTGGGAGCCGCAGTGCTCGCAAAAGTGAAGGGATTCGACGTCTTCCTGTCCGACAACGGGAAGATAGGGGAAGAGTACGCCCGGACGCTGAAGGAGTGGGACATCCCCTTCGAGCAGGGTGCCCATACCCCTTCCCTCATCCTCAATGCCGACGAGGTTGTAAAGAGCCCCGGCATACCTTCAACCGCGCCCCTTGTAAAGCAGCTCGCAGCGCAGGGTACGCACATCATCTCGGAAATTGAATTCGCTTCCCGCTACGACAGCGCGAAGAAGATCTGCATAACCGGAAGCAACGGCAAGACCACCACCACCACGCTCATCCACTATCTGCTCACGCAGGCGGGCCTCAACGCCGGTCTGGGCGGCAATATCGGCAAGAGCTACGCAATGCAGGTGGCAACCGAAAAGCACGACTACTACGTGCTGGAAATCAGCAGCTTCCAGCTGGACGACACCTACGACTTCAGGCCGGACGTGGCAATCATCACCAACATCACCCCCGACCATCTGGACCGTTACGGCTACGACCTATCCAACTACGTGAGGGCCAAGTTCAAGATCACCCGCAACCTCCGTCCCGAGGACTGCTTCATCTTCGACTCCGACGACGCCATCACCGTAGACCACCTCAGCAAGATCGTGCTCCACTGCAAGATGCTTCCCTACTCCCAGGAGAAGAAGGTGGACCAGGGCGCCTGGCTGGACGGCAACCGCATCATAGTGCGTTACGAGCAGAGCGAGAGCGAGATATACCTCCGCGAGCTCGCCCTTGGCGGAAGGCACAACATATACAACTCTATGGCCGCCGCCATCGCGGCCAAGGTGGTCGGCGTAGAGGACGACAAGATCCGCAGCGCCTTCTCCAGCTTCTCCCCCATAGAGCACAGGCTGGAGCCCGTCCTGAGCGTCAAGGACGTAATGTACATCAACGACTCCAAAGCCACCAACGTAGACTCGGCGTGGTACGCTCTGGACTGCCAGACAAAGCCGGTGGTATGGATCGTGGGCGGCAAGGACAAGGGCAACGACTACAGCGTCCTCAACGAACTGGTAAAGGAAAAGGTCAAGGCCATCGTGTGCCTTGGCGTAGACAACAGCAAGATTCACGCTGCTTTCAAGGACATCGTCGGGGAAGACAAGATAGTTGATACGGACAGCGCCTGGGAGGCGGTAAAGGTCTCCAGCATGCTGGCATCGGCAGGTGACGTGGTGCTCCTGAGCCCGTGCTGCGCAAGCTTCGACCTGTTCGAGAATTACGAAGACCGTGGCAGACAATTCAAGGAAGCGGTAAGGAAACTATGACGAAAGGCAAGCGCACAGTCTGGAATGTCTTCGAGAGGATCGAAGGCGACAAGGTGGTCTGGATCATCGCACTTATGTTGATCCTGATCAGCATCGTCTGCATCTTCTCGTCCACCTCCCGTCTGCTGGAGGGACATCAGACGCGTCTGGACATAGTGCGCAGCCAACTTGTGATAGTTGCCGCGGGCCTTGCTGTCATAATAGTCTGCTACTGCATACGCAACATAAGGTTCTTCCGCTGGTGCAGCCAGTGGGGCTTCCTCATCTCGCTCGTGCTGCTGGGCCTGCTGCTGTCCAAGATAGACGTAGGCTTCATAAAGAGCATCGAGCTCAACGGCGCGCGCCGCATCCTCCAGCTTGCGGGCGTGCAGATACACGTATTCGAGGTGGTGAAGGTGGCTATGGTGCTCTATCTCGCCTGGGCGCTCGACGCTTTCGAGAAAGGCGAACTCAAGGGCCCCAAAAAGGACATCTGGAAGAAGGTGATGTACATCTACGCGCCGTTCCTGCTCACCATACTCCTCATCATCCCCGGAAGTAACTCCGCTGCCCTTTTCATTGGCGGAATAATGTTCTTGGTGATTCTCCTTGGCGGAGGGAACCTGCGCGACATGGCCATCCTTGGTGCAGCGGCTGTGGTGATACTCTTTGCCTGCTGGGGAATTTACGAGATAAGCGGCAAGAAACTTATGGGCCGCATAGGCACCGCCATAAGCCGTATATCACAGCACGACAACTGGGAGCAGGTGGTGATAGACTCGCCCACGGGCTCCAGGGAATACTACGAGGCTCTGGACAAGATCCGTCAGCCGTACAGCGCGAAGATCGCCATCAAAGAGGGCGGCATCCTTGGCAAAGGCCCCGGACAGAGCACTCAGAGGTACGTGGTCCCCGACATCTCAGAGGACTATATGTTCTCCTTCATCATAGAAGAATACGGGCTCTGGGGCGCCCTGGTGGTCATTTTCCTGTACGTATCCCTGCTTGCCAGGGGCTCTATTATAGTGCGAAACTGCGGCAAGGACACGTACGCCAAACTGACGGTAGCCGGCCTCTGCCTGCTCATTACCGGTCAGGCGTTCCTGCATATGTTCGTAAACGCCGACATCGGCCCCATGACGGGTCAGACGCTGCCCCTCATAAGCCACGGCAACAGCGCATTCCTGTGCTTCAGCCTGGCATTCGGAATCATTCTGTCCTTCAGCCGCATAGCGCAGCGCCGGATAGAGAAGGAGCAGCGCAACGCGCAGCCTCTGATAGAATTCAGCGAGAACGTCCAGGCCGGACTCGAGGAACTGGAAGATTACGAGACCAACGGCGTTCCGGAGGCTGAAGAACTTGACATCAACGACGAAATGAACGAATATGGAGTATAAGGCACTAAGGGTTATCATAAGCGGCGGAGGCACGGGAGGCCATATCTTCCCGGCCGTGTCCATCGCGCACAAGCTCAAGGAAGTGAATCCCGACACGGAGATTCTCTTCGTGGGAGCGGAGGGCAAGATGGAGATGGAGAAAGTTCCGCGCGAGGGCTTCAAGATCATAGGCCTTCCCATCGTGGGCCTTCAGAGGCAGCTTACGCTCAAGAACATCCTGAACGACATCACCGTACCGTTCCGTTTCCTGGGTAGCATCCGTATGGCGCGCAAGATAATAGACGGCTTCCTGCCCGATGTGGCAGTTGGCGTCGGCGGCTATGCAAGCGCTCCCCTGCTCATGGCGGCAACCGGGAAGAAGCTTCCCTGCCTTATCCAGGAGCAGAACGGATTTGCCGGACTCACCAACAAGATGCTCGCAAAGAAGGTTCAGAGCATATGTGTGGCCTACGAGGGTATGGAAAAGTTCTTCCCCGCAGACCGCATAGTGATGAGCGGCAACCCCATACGTCCCCAGATTCACCAGTACACCCCGGAAGACCGCGCAGCAGGCCTTGAGTTCTACGGCTTCTCGCCCCTTAAGCGCCATATACTCATAATTGGCGGCAGCCTGGGCAGCGGAACCCTCAACAAGGCCATGAAGGCCTGGATAGAGGCAGGATGTCCCGGAGGAGAGAACGTGGAGATACTCTGGCAATGCGGCAAATACTATAAGGAAGGCATCGATGCCTTCATGGCAGACAAGAATCTGCCCGCCATAAGGCATACGGACTTCATATCAAGGATGGATCTCGCATACGCGATGGCAGATGTGGTCATAAGCCGCAGCGGCGCATCCAGCGTGTCCGAGATATGCGCTGCTGCAAAGGCGGCTGTATTCGTGCCGTCCCCCAACGTGGCGGAAGACCATCAGACACACAACGCCATGGCTCTTGTGAACAAAGATGCCGCCCTTCTGGTAAAGGACGCGGAAGCTCCGGAAAAGCTTATGGCAACCGCCCTGGAACTGGTTTCCAACCCAGACCGCGTGGCGGTCCTGGAACGCAATGCAGCCGCAATGGCACTTCCGGACGCGGCCAAGACCATAGTGGACGAAATATACAGGATAGTCAGATGAAGGACGAAAAAGTTAAATACGTCTATCTCATTGGGATAGGAGGAATAGGGATGAGCGCCCTGGCCCGCTGGTTCAAGTTCCGCGGGCTGCAGGTGAGCGGCTACGACCGCACACCTTCGGACCTCACCGCCCAGCTTGAGGCGGAAGGCATCGACGTGCACTACGCCGACGAGCCCGAACGCATCCCCGCCGACATAGCGTCCACCCTTGTCATCTACACTCCGGCGGTTCCCGCGGAACTGGGAGAGATGCGCTTCGTCCGCGAGCACGGATACAAGGTGGTCAAGCGTTCGCAGGTGCTGGGAGAGGTAACGTCAGACCAGATAACCCTCGCTGTAGCAGGCACTCACGGCAAGACCACCACTTCCACGCTCACGGCGCATATCCTCACCGAGGCCGGCGACGGCTGCTCGGCCTTCCTTGGCGGCATCTCCAAGAACTACGGCACCAACCTGCTGATGAGCCGCACCAACACCGCGGTTGTGGAGGCCGACGAGTTCGACCGTTCATTCCTGAGGCTCCACCCCGACATTGCGGCCATTACTGCGATGGACGCCGACCATCTGGACATTTACGGCGACATAGAGCACGTGCACGAGGCATTCCGCGAGTTCGCGTCCCAGGTGCACGAAACCATAATCCTCAAGTACGGCCTGCCCATCCGCAGCGGCGACGTGAGCGCCCGTATCTTCACCTACCATTTCGACGATCCCAGGGCCGATTTCCACAGCTCCAACCTGCGCCTGTCGCCCGACGGCCACTACACCTTCGACCTGGTGTATCCCGGCGGCACGCTGCGCGACATCCGCTCCGGCGTACTTGGATGGGTGAACGTAGAGAATGCAGTGGCTGCATCGGCAATCTGCCTCTGCCACGGAACCGACGGGCAGAAGCTCCGCCACGCCATAGGCAGCTTCAAGGGCGTTCAGCGAAGGCTCGACGAGCACGTAAACCGCCCCGGACTCACCTACATCGACGATTACGCCCATCATCCGGCAGAGCTCGCAAGCGCCATAAGTTCGCTGCGCGGCATTTTCCCCGGACGCAGGATAACGGGCGTATTCCAGCCGCACTTGTATACCCGCACGCGCGACTTCGCGCCCGAATTCGCCGCCGCCCTGAGCCAGCTTGACAAGCTTATCCTGCTTGACATCTATCCCGCACGCGAGCAGCCCATAGACGGCGTGAGCTCGGAGATAATATACAAAGACGTCACCTGCCCCGAGAAGATGCTCATCGAGCGCGGGCAGCTGATGGAAACCCTTGCAAAAGAAGATATTGACGTTCTCGCCACCTTTGGCGCAGGCAACATAGACCGCTTCGTTGAACCCATAACGCGAATGCTCCAGGAAAGACAATGAAAGACGCCCTGAAATACATGGTTCCATTTGCCGTCATCTGCCTGATGCTCACGGTTTTCGTGCTGCAGCTGGCAGGGGTGAGCCACGCCGACTCCCGCAAACTCTGCGAGAGCCTTGACGTGCAGCTTCCCGGCAAACTGGAATTCGTAGGTCAGGAAGACGTAAGGGCATATCTTGACCGCAGTTACGGCGTATACATAGGCCGCAGGCTGGACAGCCTTGACCTTGGCCGCATAGAAAGCCTGCTGCTCAAGAAGAAAGTGGTGAAAGACGCCCAGGCCTGGACGACGCGCGACGGAGTGCTTCACGTTAGCGTAACCCAGAGAGCCCCCGCTCTGCGCTTCTCAAGAGGCCAGGAGGGCTTCTACATAGACCGCGAAGGCACGGTAATCCCCCTGCACCCCAACTATACGGCCGACGTGCCCGTAATAGAAGGCGCCATACCTCCCATAGACAATGGCGAATCCCCGGAGTGGGGTCTGGAGGTGCTCAGACTCATGGACTATATCTCCCAATCCCGGGTGTGGAATGGGAGAATAGCCTCCGTGAGCGTGAACAAAGAGGGCGACATAGAACTCAGGCCCGTGGAGGGTAAGGAAAGGTTCATCATAGGCAAGCCTGAGCAGATAGAGAGCAAGTTCGAGCGTATGGGGAAATACTACTCCCACATCCTGCCGAGTCTCGATTCCGCCAAGCGTGACGGATACTACAAAAGCGTAAACCTGAAATATAACAAACAAATCATATGCAGGAAAGATATATAGCGACAGTCGATCTGGGCACTTCGAAGCTCGCACTCTGCGTAGCCAGGGTCGTTGGAGACAACGTCCAGATCATTTACTACAAGGAGCGGCCGTCGGACGGCATACGCTACAACTGCGTCTTCAACCCCAAAAGGGCTGCGGCACCTCTGCGCGCCGCAATCGGCGAGGCCGAAGATGAACTGCAGATAAAGATTACGCAGGTGGTGGTGGGCCTCCCCCGTTACGACGTACACCAGGAAACCGCCAGCGCCAGCATCGAGCGCAGCAATCCCGACTCCCTCATCAGCAGGGAGGAGATTTCGGACCTGCGCAGCTTCGCCCTCGACACCTATCCCCTGTCGGACGGGAACAAGGAGCTCATCTACGGCGCCGTAACCCAGTCGTTCGCGACGGACGACCTGATTGGAAGCGAGGACGACGTGGACGGCACCACCAGCGACACGCTCGCCGGCAACTTCAAGATCTTCGTGGGCGGAAAGAAATCGTTCCGCAACATAGACATCATGCTCGGCGACGCGGGCGTGGCCCTTGCCCAGGCCATATTCACCCCCACCGCCGTAGGTGAAGCCGTGCTCAAGAAAGACGAGATGACCAACGGCGTGGCCCTCATAGAAATGGGCGCCGGCGTCACCTCACTCTCCATCTATCAGGGAGGAATAATGAGGTACTACACCGCCATTCCTTTCGGCGGCAAGAACATCACCGCCGACATCCGTCTGGAGTGCGCCTTCGACGACGATCTGGCAGAGAACATAAAGCTCGCCTTCGGCGCCTGCCTGCCCGACAAGCTCCAGAGCATGGGAGACAAAGTGCTGCAGATCAACGACGAAGAGAACGGAACGTACGAACACCTCGGCATCAAGTATCTGTCCGAAATCATCACCAGCCGCTGCCGCGAAATTGTGCAAGCGATGCTGTTCCGCATCCAGGAAAGCGGTTTTGCGGACAGGCTGCGCTGCGGCATCGTCCTTACGGGCGGAGGCGCCAACCTCGCCAACCTCGCCAACCTCATCAAGGAGGAGTCAGGCTACAACGTGCGCATAGGTTTCCCCCTGGCGCGCAAGTTCTCGTCTGACGGCTGCCCCGGAATAGGTGAAGCGGAAGCCGCTGCATCGGTAGGCATGGTGCTCGAGGCCGCCGTAGATCCCACCCTCAACTGCATTTCGGAGGTGAGCAAGGTCAGCGAGCCCAAGCCGGAGCCCGAGAGCGTGAAGGAAGTGGCACCGGACGAGAACGGACAGGGCAACCTGTTCGACAAGGAAGACATAGAGACCGTCGCCACCAAAAAGATAGTGAAGGAGCCCCGCAAGCGCGCTCCCAAGCCTCCCAAGCCGGCCAAGGATCCCAAGGATTCCAAGCCCAGCCCTCTCAACATCTTCTGGAAGAAGTTCAATTCCGTACTGGAGAAAGGATTCGACAACACTCTTGCCGAGCTTTACGACGGCATGGGATCAGACACCAACAATCAAAAGTAGTAAGCCATGTTCGAAGATTTCAACATAGACCTCGAGGCAACGGTGCCCAACGACTGGAAGCGCTCGGACCAGATTATTAAGGTCATAGGAGTGGGCGGAGGCGGCTGCAACGCCGTATCATACATGTACCGCACCGGCATAGAAGGGTGCAGTTTCGTGGTGTGCAACACCGACTCGCAGGCACTTGAGTGCAGCCCCGTTCCCGTAAAGATACAGATGGGCGCCGGCCTTGGCGCCGGAACCAACCCCATCAAGGGACGCAACGCCGCGCTCGACAGCCAGGCAGAGATAGAGAAGAAGATCATCGACACCGGCACCAAGATGCTGTTCATCACCGCGGGTATGGGCGGCGGCACCGGAACCGGCGCCACTCCCGTCATTGCCAAGATGGCCAAGGAGAAAGGCATCCTTACGGTTGCAGTGGTGACCCTCCCCTTCAAGAACGAGGGCGACAGGGCAATGTCACGCGCCATAGACGGCATCCAGGAACTTGAGAAGAACGTAGACTCGCTGCTTATCATAAACAACGAGAAACTGTACGACCACTTCGGCGACAAGCTCACCCACGACGCCTTCCCCAAGGCGGATGAGGTGCTCACCACCGCAGTGAAGGGCATCATAGAGATTATCCAAAAGCCGGGTTACATAAACGTCGACTTCGAGGACGTAATGACGATGATGAAAGACAGCGGCATGGCGCTTATGGGCTACGGCGAAGGCACGGGCAAGGACCGTATCGCAGACGCGGTGCGCCAGGCGTTCGAGTCCCCGCTGCTTAACGACTTCGACCTTAAAACCGCCAAGAACGTGCTTGTGAACATCACCGGCGGCAAGAACGAGCAGGGCCTCACGATGGACGACATGTCAGAGATCAACCGCAGGATAGACGAATACACCGGCGGGGCCAACAACTTCAAGCGCGGCCTCATCTGGGACGAGGACCCTGCCGTGGGAGACCATATCCACATCACCTCCATCGTCACCGGCCTCAAGTTCATAGATATAGTGGGCTCGCGCCGCGACATGGGCAACTACATCATGATTACCCGGGGCTTCCGTTACGACAAGAACGAGGCGGCAAGCACCAAGGGAATCAGCCTCATAGAAGACAACGTAGGTTCAAGGATAGGATACAGCTCCACCGACAACCTGCGTACGTTCCGCTTCGACCCCGAGAAGAAGCCCGCGCTGCTCGTCGCGACCGGTCAGCAGATATCAGACCTGGAGAACATTCCATCAATACGCAGGACATGAAAAGAGTAAGAGTAAGATTCGCCCCTTCACCTACAGGGCCCCTCCATATGGGAGGCGTGCGCACGGCGCTTTACAACTATCTGTTCGCCAAGAAAGCGGGCGGAGACTTCATCCTGCGCATAGAGGATACAGACTCGCACCGATTCGTTCCCGGAGCGGAGGAATACATCATAGAGTCCCTGCGCTGGTGCGGAATAATGCCCGACGAGGGACTGGACGCAGGTGACGCCCTGGCAGTAGAGCGCTCGGAGCGCAATCCGCACGCCCCCTACAGGCAGTCTCAGAGAAAGGGCATATACCGCAAGTATGCAGAGCAGCTGGTAGAGGCAGGCTGTGCCTACTATGCATTCGATACCGCAGAAGAGCTTGAGGCTCGCCGGGCAGAGGCTGAGGGCGCAGGTCAGACCTTCATCTACAGTGCTGCAACACGCGGAGGTCTGCGCAATTCGCTCACGCTGGATGCCGGAGAGGTGGCTTCCCTGCTGGAATCCCGTACGGACTGGACCATCCGCTTCAGGATGCCCCAGAACCGCGTAGTGGAGATGGATGATATTATCCGCGGTCACATTGAGGTGAATACGGACACGCTGGACGACAAGGTGCTTTGGAAGCGCGCGGACGAGCTCCCCACCTACCACCTGGCAAACATCGTGGACGACCACCTGATGGAGATAAGCCACGTGATCCGCGGCGAGGAATGGCTCCCGTCGCTCCCCCTGCACTATCTGCTGTACGAGGCATTCGGCTGGGAGAGGCCCGAGTTCGCACATCTGCCGCTGCTGCTCAAACCAGTAGGCAACGGCAAGCTGAGCAAGCGCGACGGAGACAAAATGGGCTTCCCTGTGTTCCCCCTTAAGTGGGTTGCTCCCGACGGCGCCGTTTCCCGCGGCTACCGCGAAGACGGCTACTTCCCCGAGGCTTTCGTGAATATGCTCGCAATGCTGGGATGGAATCCCGGCACAGAGCAGGAGCTTTTCTCACTGGAAGAGCTGGTGCAGGCGTTCTCGCTTGAGAAAGTGGGAAAATCGGGCGCGAAGTTCAACCCCGAGAAGGCCAAATGGTTCAACAAGGAATATTTGAGGATGCGCTCGCCCGAAGCTCTTGCACGCGACTTCATGCCGGTGCTGGAGGAGCACGGCGTTACCGCAGACTTTAACTATGTCGTTGACGTAGTAACACTTATACAGGAGAGAGCGACCTTTGTCGCCGACTTCTGGGATATTGCCTGGTACCTGTTCAAGGCTCCCTCCGAATATGTGGAGAAGGACGCCGCGAAATTCTTCAAACCAGAGAATGTGCAGATGGCGCGAGAGGCGCTTCTGCAGACTGATTCTGCCGAGAGCATGGAGGAATACATCCGTTCACGCGAATGGCCTATGGGCAAGGTGATGAACTGCATACGCCTTGCGCTCACGGGTTCGTCCAGTGGACTCGGTATAGCGGATATAATGCGTTTCGTAGGCCGGGAGGAAGCTATCGCCCGCTTCCGGAGTGCCGAAGAGCGGTTATTATAACTTTCCCTCCCGTAGCCTTACCACAAGGCACGTACTCTGAATAGTCCGGGACCGGATAAGAGCCCCCAAGCTGCTGTTTCTAGGGTTTTGCAGCGACGGGACCTTACCGGTCCCGGGGCTGTTTTTATGACGGCCGTCATAAAACAGCCCTAAACTACCTTTCTACTGGACAAAGGAGGCGAAGTAGCCGGGGAAGATGACGTTGGTCACAAGGTAGCCGATTACGGTGGAGACGATTACGCTGATGAGGCCGGGCATCATGAAGCTGTGGTTCAGAAGGTACTTGCCTATCACAGTGGTGCCGGAGCGGTCGAAGTTCACGGTGGCGATGTCGGAAGGATAGTTGGGGATGAAGAAGTAGCCGTACACGCTGGGCAGCACGCCAAGGAGAACGGGACCGGCAATGCCGAGCTCGTATGCCAGAGGCAGCATTGCAACCACCACCGCACCCTGGGAGTTGATGAGCACGCTAACAAGGAAGAAAACGAAAGCGATGCTCCAGGGGTAAGCAGTTACCAGGTCGGACAGCATGAGCTTCATCTGATCCATGTAGTTGCTGAAGTAAGTATCTGCCAGCCAGGCGATTCCATAGATTGCCACAACTGCCACCATGCCGCTCTGCCACACTGCTCCGGCAAC
>JAGCCD010000096.1 GCA_017651785.1 Bacteroidales bacterium | reverse complement strand
GAAGGGCCGATTTCATACTCTTCGGGAGCCAGGACGTGGTCTACCAGAGGGACTTGGCCCCAGAGGGTGATGAGTTCGTAGTAGCTCAGTGCCTTGAAGAATTTGGCCTCGGCTATTGCGCGGGCCTTGGTTTCGCTCTCGTCCGTAAACTTGTCAGTGATGATGTTGGAGTAGTAGACGAGTTTGTACAGACCGTTGTAAATGGCTTCCACCCATTGGTTGGATACGGTGGCCGCCATGTTGGCGAGCTCTGATTCGATACGGGCGTTTGTGGTGATATCGTCACCCAAAAGGTTCTTGGCCCAGAACATATTGGGGTAGGCGATATTGGTAAGTCTGTATCCGCATCCGGACCACACCGAACGCCACATGGAATACATGGCGGCTACGGCGCTCATACAGTCGTCGTCCGTGATGTAGGAATTGTCTTCGCTCTGTACGCCCTGCTGGGGAATGTCCAGCAGTTTCTCGCTGCAGGCCTGGGAAATCATGGCGACGGCCAGAAGAAGTGACGCTATTTTGAATATCTTTTTCATATCTCCTGAATATTAGAATGTTACGTTAATGCCGAAGAGCATCTTCTTGGTTGTCGGATAGGCACCGAAGTCAAGGCCGATGGCATTCACGGCGTTAGTGGAGATTTCCGGATCCAGGCCCGGGTACTTTGTGAAGAGGAAGTAGTTGTCCAGCGACGCATACAGGCGGAGCCTTTCTACGAAGAACTTGCGGGTGAAGGATTTGGGCAGGGTGTAACCCAGCTGGACCTCACGGATGCGGAAGTAAGAACCGTCGAACACAAATGCATCTGACAGCATGTAGTGCTGAACGTTTTCCGTAGCGGCCTGGGGACGTGCGAAACGGGTGTTGGTGTTGGTAGGAGTCCAACGCTGGTCGTAGAGGGCCTTGAGACCGTACTGTACACTTGCGTTGTTGTAGCACAGGAACATGTCGTTGCCTGCGGTACCGTTGGCAAATACGGTGAAGTCTATGCCCTTCCAGCCCAGCTGGAGGGTGATACCGTATGAGAGGTCAGGCAGCGGCTTGCCGATCATGGTCTTGTCGTTCTCGTCAATGATGCCTTCCTCGTCGCCGGAAATGTTCTTGATGACGGGGTCGCCGTTTTCATCGATCTTATCCAGTACGAAGCCGCGGAAATACCACACGGGGTAGCCTTCCTCGAATGCGTTCAGTGAGCCGAGGCCGTTAATCTTGGTAGGACTCATGATACGGCTGTCGGACACGTTGGGGTTGAGCCAGGTGACTTTGTTCTTGAGGGTGGCGAGGTTGCCGCTTACGGAGTAGAAGAAGTCACCAATCTGGTCTTTCCAGTTGAGCTCGAATTCGAAGCCTTCGTTGCGGATGTTACCGCCGTTCACGGGAGCTGCGGTGTTACCGGCCTCGAACGGGACTTTCACACCCTGGATGATGAGGTCTTTGGTATCCTTGCGGAACCAGTCGGCGGTGAAGGAGAGCCTGTCTGCGAGGAAACGGGCGTCCAGACCAAGGTCAAGCTGCTCCGAAGTTTCCCACTTGAGGTCGGGGTTGTAGAGCTGAGCCGGCATGTAAGTGGGAGTGTAGTTGATTCCGTCTGCAGTGAATCCGTAACCTGCGCTGTTCACAACAATGGAGTTTGAGTAAGTGTAGTTGGACAGGTTGCTGGTGGAACCGTTCTGGCCCCAGCTGGCACGCAGTTTCAGGAAGGAAACGGAGGGCTTTAAGCCTGCGAAGAAATCCTCGTTGGAAATGACCCAACCTGCGGAAACTGAGGGGAAGAAGCCCCAGCGGTTGCCGGCCGGAAGGACCGAAAGGTCTGCTGCATCTGCTCGGATGGTTGCCTCGAGGAGGTATTTCTCTGCATAGTTGTAATTGACACGGCCGAAGTAAGAGAGCTTGGTGTTAACGAGCTCATGGCCCTCGGTGATGCGGGTGGCACTGCCGGAAGCGTAGTCGATGTCGGCAAACAGGGGGTCGTCCTTTGCTGCACTGCTGATGGAGATGAAATCGTACAGCAGGTTGTTGCGGCTGAATGACATACCGGCCATTAAACCGAAGTTGTTCTTGCCGAGCGAGAAGTCGTAGTTGGCAAAGTTTTCCCACTGATAGTAAGTGGTAGACGTGTTGCTTCTGTTGACGCTAAGGGAATTGTCGTCATTGAAATAGTTCTGGCCGCCGTAGTAATTGTGGAGATTGTAATAGGTGTGGTCTCCATAAACCTTGTAGCCCAGTCTGGAAGTAATCACGAGACCCTTGAGGGGCATGAGATTGGCGAACAGGGTGCCGGACAAGCGGCTGCCGTAGTTCTTGCGCTCGGCGGACTTTACGGCCACCATGGGGTGGAGAAGTCCGTCTACGCTGTAGTAGTTGCCGTTCTCGTCCGTGAAGAGGTTATAAACGCCCTGTGTCAGAACGGTTTCCATGGTTTGGGTAAGCTCATCCGGAGAATAGGTGTCGGCGAGGTACGGTGGCTGGAACATCGCCTGTGCAAACAGGTTGGGGCTGCGAACGCCGCTACCCATGATTGCTAAGCCGTCCACGAGTGGCGAAGCCTGATAATATGCATAGTCTACGGTGGTACCAACCTTGAGCCAGGGCTTGATATTGTAATCTGCATTGAGGGCGACGCTGTAGCGCTGATAGGTATCTTTGTGCAGCCTGACGATACCGTCCTCGTCGTGTGCAGCAAGGGAAATGTAGAAGGCTCCCTTGTCGTTAGCGCCCTGAAGATTGACGGTGTGGCGCTTGGTAATGCCGTTCCCGAATGCCACGTCGAGCCAGTCTGTGGAGCTTTCTCCGTCCCAGATTCCCTGATCTATGAGCAGGAGTATATTGTCGTCGGAGAAGCTGGGGTTAGACTCCATGGACTGCTGGAGGGACTCTTTTGAGTTGAGGAGCTGCGGTTTGATGGCGAGGCTGCTGATGTGGTATTGGAAGTCGTAACTCACGGTTCCCTCGCCCTTGCCGCCGCGCTTTGTGGTGATGAGGACAACGCCGTTACCGGCCTGAGCGCCGTAAATAGCGGCCGAGGCGGCGTCCTTGAGGACCTCCATGCTCTCTATGGAGTTGGGGTCTATGGACGAGATGTCGTCCATGAGCAGACCGTCAACGACGTACAGAGGATCTGAAGTGCCGTTGGAAGCGATACCGCGCACGCGGACCGTAGGAACGGAACCAGGCTGTGCGGAAGTGGTGATGAGCGTAACGCCAGGGGTCTTACCCTGGAGGGCATGCTCCAGGTTGGCGATTGCGCGGCCCTGGATGTCCTCTGAGGTTACAGAGGAGATGGCGCCTGTCAGGTTGGCCTTGCGCTGCACGCCGTAACCCACCACTACAACTTCTTCCAGAAGCTCGGCGTCGTCCAGAAGCACGATGGACATCTGGGGAGCCGCCTCCGCTTCCTGGTCTTTGTAGCCGATGCTGGAGAAGGTAAGGATTGCGCCCTGGGGGACGCTGATGCTGAACTGACCGTCGATGTTGGTGACGGTGCCGTTTGTGGGTACGCCTTTCTGGACTACTCCGGCGCCCACAACAGGGGCCCCGTCTTTGTCCGTCACCGTACCCGCGACGCGGATTTGCTGGGCAAGCAGCAACGGCGAAGCCGTGAGCAGGCACGTTGCCAGCAGAATCTTTGCGAGATAAATGATTTTTCTCATTTTTTAAGGTATGAATTGGTTGTGAATAGTCTTTAGTGTAATGCAAAATTAAAGAAAATCATTAAAATGACGCGTCAGATTGCAGTTTTTTTTATTAATTTGCGTTCGACTAACCATAAAACAGATGAAACGTACCCCCCTTTTGCTTGCCGCGGCTGCTGTTGCCCTGCTGGCGCTCACGGCCTCGGCTCCGTCCGATACTTTATCAAAACAGCAGCTCCTCGAGCAGCTGCAGGCAGACCCCGCCAAGGCTGGCGGCAATCATTATAACTATCCTTTCGGAGAATACTCAATCACCAGGCCTCCAAAGGGTTACGAGGTGGTTTACATCAGTCATTACGGCCGGCACGGCGCCCGTTACATAACCAACAGCGTCAAGTACGACAACGTGGCCAAACTGCTTGAAAATGGGCATGTAAAAGGTGCGCTTACCTCTGAAGGAGAGCAGCTTTATGCTGATTATATGGCAATTTATCCTTTGCTCCGGTATCATAACGGAGATCTTACGGTAAAGGGCCAGCAGCAGCACCGCGAGCTTGCCCGCCGCATGATGAAGGCATATCCGGCGCTGTTTAAAAAGGGCTCCTGGGTGGATGCGCGCGCGTCTGTATCGCCCCGCGCCATCATCTCCATGATGTCTTTCTGCGACGAGATCCACAAGCAGCGCCCCAAAACTGTAATCAGCTACAGCGCAGACTTCAGCGAGCTCGACGTCACCACCCTTAAGGCCATGGACCAGGACGAAGACGCTTATTCAAAGGAGTTCTACGCCCTTTTCCGCAACGAGACCTTCGGCGGCAGCATGGTAAAGGCCACAGCGGAGATCGGGCTTAATCCGGAGGCGTTCTTCCTCCGCTACTTCAATAATATGGATGCCGTGAACGAATGCGGCAAACCCGACGGCCTTTTCAGCGACCTTGCAGAGGTGGCGTACAACATCCAGTGCCTCGATTTTGACGCAGACCTTACCCGCTACTTTACCCCCACAGAGCGCTTCCAGAGCTGGGAGAATGCAAACATCTACGCCGTTCTCATGTTCCTGGACAACCCTTATTCCCGCGGTCTGATAGGCGCCCGCGCATGGCAGCTGCTGGACGATATAGTTGAGCTGGCCGATTCCGACATGGCCGACGGTAAGGCCAAG
>JAGCCD010000095.1 GCA_017651785.1 Bacteroidales bacterium | reverse complement strand
TATCTTGGGCACGCCGGATGCCACTTCCCACTCGTCCTGGTCTCCGAAAATGTAGTCGCTGTACTGCATCAGGGCGCCAAGCGTCTTGTGCGCATCGGCTCCGGGGTACTTCCAGAGGTTGCGGCGGTAGTTTATGTCGCAAGTAATGCGTAGGCCCATGTCGCGCGCGGTACGCACGGCCTCGATGGTAGCGTCTGCGGCCGACTGAGACACGGCGCAAGTGATGCCGGAGCAGTGGAATACGCCGGTGCGGCTGAAGATATCAGCCCAGGGAAACATGCCGGGTGCGGCGGACCAGAAGGACGAGCCCTCGCGGTCGTACACAACCAGCGAGCGGCGCAGGTCAGCCGCCTTTTCGAAGTAATATGTCCCCAGGCGGCCGCCGCCGCGAACGACATCGGAAACGTCTATGCCATAATATCTTAGCTTGCGCAGGCAGGCGTCTCCAACCACGTTCTGGGGGATGCGCGATACGTATCCCACGTTGTTGCCGAGTATTGCCAGAGACACCGCCACATTAGCCTCCGAACCGCCGAACTGGCCCTCCCACAAATCTCTCTGGCCCACGCGCCAGGCCCCCTGCGGAGACCATCGCTGAAGAATTTCACCGAACGTGACTATCCTTTCCATCAACAGAATAATTAGAGAGTGTAAAGTTAGCAATTATTTGCTTACATTTGTGAAGTACGAAAACCCGGTCGCTATGAAATTTCTTGGAAACGTTATCTGGTTTGTCCTGGGCGGTTTCATCATCGCCCTGATATACTACCTTGTAGGCCTGCTGATGTGCATCACCATCATAGGCATCCCCTTCGGCGTTCAGCTCTTCAAGCTGGGAACCTACTCCCTCTGGCCCTTCGGACACGAGATGGTCTACAGGCCCAACGAACCCGGCTGCCTGTCAACAATAATGAACCTTGTATGGCTCCTGCTCGGCTGGTGGGAAATCGCCCTCATACACGGCGTCTGCGGCCTCATCTGCTGCATCACCATCGTAGGTATCCCCTGGGGCCTTCAGCACTTCAAGATGGCTGTAAACTCAATTTTCCCCTTCGGAAAAACCATAAAATAACGCGCGATATGAGTATCAAAAGCGTAATTGCAGGCCTATTCTCCCTGCTTGCCGTATCTGTAAGCTCTTTAGCCCAGGAGCAGGATTCTGCTCTTCCCATCCGCGGTTTTGCAATTGAAGCCCCGTCTCAGAGAGGGGTAGATGCGTTCGTACGTTTTATAGAAGAGGAATTGGCGCCTGCCAAAATCAACTTGCTCATACTGCGCGTAGACTGGAACTTCGCTTATGTCTCCCACCCGGAGCTGAGGGATGAGCATCCGCTCACAGCGGCAGATGCAGACAAGCTCGCTGCCGCCTGCAGCAGGCACGGCATCCGCCTTGTCCCGCAGGTCAATCTGCTGGGGCATCAGTCCTGGGCCACGCAGACTCACGCCCTGCTTCGGGTGTATCCCGAGTTTGACGAAACACCATCCGTAAAAACGGAGAACTACACCAAATGGCCCAATCCGGAGAGACTGTATTGCAAAAGCTACTGCCCTCTTCATCCGGACGTGCACAGAGTGGTGTTCGACGTGATTGACGAAATCTGTGATGCCTTCCACGCCGATGCCTTTCACGCCGGAATGGATGAAGTCTTTTATATAGGAGAGGACGAATGCCCCCGCTGCCACGGGAAAGACAAGTCGGAGCTCTTTGCCGGAGAGGTCAACACCCTTCACGACCACCTTGCGGCAAAAGGCCGCCAGCTCATGATCTGGGGAGACCGCCTGCTGGACGGACGCACCACCGGCCTTGGAGAGTGGGAAGCCAGCTACAACGACACCTGGCGCGCCATAGACATGATTCCCAAAGACATTCTCATCTGCGACTGGCACTACGAGCGTGCAGACCTGAGCGCCGTATACTTTGCGATGAAGGGCCTGCCCGTGGTTTCCTGCGGCTATCGTGATCCGGAGATCTCCGTGCAGCAGATAAAGGATATGGAGCGGTTCCGCACGCAGGCTCCCAAAGAGACCGCAGACCGACTTCAGGGCTACGTCCACACCATCTGGAGCAGCGCCGGACAGTTCCTCCGTTCATACTATGGCACAGGTGAACACAGGGGCAGGCGTGACGGCAGCGCAGAAGCGGCAAAAGCCGTCCTGAGCTATCTCAAGGAACACTGATGGTTCCTGACATCCCCTTCATACAGGCCAGGTTCGACCGCTTTAACGAGCTGATATTCAGCGGTAAGCTGCCAAAGATACCGGTGGCGCTGAGCAACGCGGCCTCGTACGTGGGGCTTTGCACCTTCAAGACCCGCCGGCGCCTGTTCGGACGTACTGAGCATTACGACTTCAAGCTCCGCTTCAGCAAGCGGTTCGACCTTCCGGAAAACGAGGTGGAAGACACGGTAATCCACGAGATGATCCACTACTACATCCGCCTCAACAACATCAAGGACACCTCGGCGCACGGAAAGGTATTCAGGCAGATGATGGAGCAGATAAACAGTACCTACGGCCGTCATATCACCGTTTCACACCGCACCACAAAAGAGCAGCGGGAGGCGGTGCTGGACAAGCGGCCCAAGCTGCGCTATATTGCGATAGTAACGTTCAAAGACGGGCGTCAGGGCATTAAACTCCTTCCTCACGACGAACGCAAGGTCGCTGCCTACCACCGGGTGCTGATGCGCAGCCGGCAGGTGTCGGCAATAGATTATTTCGAAGAATCAGATCCCTGGTTCAACCGCTTCCCCACTTCTTCTGCCTTCAATGTCATAATGGCGCCGATGGAGGAAGTGGAGGAGCATCTTACGGCTTCAGGGCCTTCTCAAATTCACATACTCCCTTAGGGTTCCAGATTGTGACGTTTACCTTGCCGCCACGGGTGTAGGAAAAGTCAAGGCGTCGGGCTTCGTTGCAAACAAGGATGGGACAACGGTTGCCCATGGAGCCGGGTTCGCAATACCTATGCTCTTGGAGGGCGGCGCCGATCATAAGGTCTACTCCGGCCTTGTTGAGCATTGGTACCATATGCTGGTTGAGCCAGCGCTGGAGGATGTAGTCGTCCTTTTTCTCGTGGTCTATCATTGGCACGTGGATGAGGCAGACTTTAACCGGAGCGCTGCGCCAGGACGGGTCTTTCATTGCTTTGCCCGCCCACGCTATCTGTTCATTAAGGTACTCCTCAAACACGTCTGTGCCGCAGTAGAGGCGGGAGCGTTTCTCGTGGGTTTCTCCGGCATCGAACACTATGAATGCCACCGGACCCTGGCGGAAGGTATAGTAGAACGGCGCAGGATCCGCGTGCGGGAAGAGGTCTGAGAATACCGTGGGATTGTTGCCCCGGCCCTCGTGGTTGCCTCGGGTAAACTGCAGAGGAATTCCGTTTACAAGCGTTCCAAGCGGTTCTATGCCGTAGCGTACCACCGTATCCATCACATAGTTGCCGGCAGAAAGGATGTCGCCGTTGAGGAACAGGAAGTCTGTGCCGGCCGAATCTACCTGGGCCGCCAGCGACTCGTACATACCTGTTCGCATATGGATGTCGTTGAAGACGGAGAACCGGCAGGATTTGGCTTTGCGGTCAAAGGTGCGCACGCTGTGCCAACCGCCCTCGTACGTGTCGCCGAATTTGGGGTTCCGGGGATTGGAGTCGTCCAGAATGTTCTGGCCGCAGACGCGGTAGCGAAGGCATTCGCCACGCCCCAGGCCGCTGATCCTGATGGTGTGCAGACGGCGGAAGATGCGCCGGCCTGCGTACATTTCGTATATCTGTGTACCGTCCTCGAGCTCCACGTACGCCATTCCAGGTACCTCGCTGGTCCAGAGAACGGTGAGCGAAGACTCGCCGGTATCGCTTATCCACGGACCCGCCTGAATGCCCTGGGCGCCCAGGCGGACCGTTCCAAACAAAGACGCCGCAAGCAAAGCTGCGGCGATTGAAAAAACGGAGAACTTATTCACAGGTCACTCCTGGTCGTCTCCTCCAAGGCCCTCGAGGAAGCCCTTGGCGCCTTCTACCAGCTCCTCAACAGCTCCTGCAGCCTTTCCAAGACCAGCCTTGAGCGCTGCCGCCTGATAACGGCCGATAGCGGAGCTGATTTCCTTTTTCTGGTCTGCGTTGAGCTTGTCTACGACCTTGTTGTACTGCTCCATGAGCTTGTCGAACTGGGCGTTGACATTCTCCCACTGCTTCTCGCTGAAGGATTCGCCATTCTTCTCGACCTTGTCTGCAAGGGCATTGAACTGCTTGGGCAATGTTGCTGTGCAACCTGCTGCCATCAGGACGACGGCAAACAGAAGGAATAAAATCTTTTTCATAAGTTGAACGGATTTGATTAGCGCAAATATACAAAAAAATTAACGTACCGCCTCGTCTATCTCCTGCAGTTCCTGCTCAGAAAATGCGGTATTCTCCATTGCCTTGAAGTTGTCTGCAAGCTGCTGGACGCTGCTGGCGCCGGCAATGACGCTGGTTACCCGGTCGTCCTTCAGGCACCAGGCGAGCGCCATCTGGGCGAGGCTCTGACCGCGCCTGGCGGCGATTTCGTTGAGCTTCACCAACTTGGCGTGCATCTCGGGAGTAAGGACGGAGGACTTGAGGAAATGCTCCTTGGCCATTCTGGAATCGGCCGGGATGCCGTTCAGGTAACGGGAAGTGAGAAGGCCCTGCGCCAAAGGAGAGAAGCATATGAAACCAACGCCGTTCTCTTTTGCCTGGTCCAGGATGCCTTCCTGTTCGGGCTCCCGGTTGAGGATATTGTAGCGCCCCTGGTAGATGAGGCACGGAACGTCCCTGTCTTTCAGATACTTGTATGCAAACTCCGCTGCCTGGGGCGGATACTTTGAAATGCCCACATAAAGCGCCTTGCCCGAACGGACTATGTCTACAAGCGCCTGCAGAGTTTCTTCCAGAGGAGTCTGAGGGTCGAAACGATGGGAGTAGAAAAGGTCTACGTAATCAAGGTTCATCCTTCTGAGGCTCTGGTCCAGGCTGGCCAAGAGGTTCTTTCTGGAGCACCAGACTCCGTAAGGCCCCGGCCACATATCGTAGCCCGCCTTGGTGGAGATGAACAGCTCGTCACGGAAAGGTGCGAAGGACTTCTTCATTATCTGCCCGAAAGTCTCTTCCGCCGAGCCGTAAGAAGGGCCGTAGTTGTTTGCAAGGTCGAAGTGGACGATGCCGTGGTCCATCGCGAAGTGCGCCATCTGCAGGGAGTTGGCGAAAGTGTTCACATCGCCGAAGTTGTGCCATAGGCCGAGGGACAGCTCGGGAAGAAGGACGCCGCTCCGACCGCAGCGACGGAATTTCACGCCGCTCTGATAGCGGTCCGGGGAAGGGGAATATAAAGGATTGATCATACTGCAAATATACATTTTAAGGAGATGAACATGAACGCCATCCGCTCGCACTACCCGCCGGACGACCATTTCCTGGACGTCTGCGACTCGCTGGGCATCTTCTACCTGGACGAACTGGCCGGCT
>JAGCCD010000094.1 GCA_017651785.1 Bacteroidales bacterium | reverse complement strand
ATCTGCGCCGTTATCAATCCCCGTTACAACGAGCTGTACGGCAAGAAGCGCGTCCGCTTCGGCTGGTTCGACTGCATAAAGGACATAGAAGTCGCCCGCCTGCTGATTTCCACCGCATCCGACTGGGCCCGCTCTGAGGGCATGAAGGAGATCCACGGCCCGCTCTACTACAACACAATGGGCAAGCAGGGCATGCTCTGCGAGGGCTACGATAACATTCCTCCCTTCAACTGCATCTATAACTTCCCGTACTACAACGACTTCATGAAAGAACTCGGCTTCGAAAAAGAGTGCGAGTGGGTGCAGTACAAGATGGTTGCTAACCACGGAGTGCCCGAGAAGGCCCGCCGCGTCGCCAAAATCGTGATGGAGCGCTACAACCTTCACCTCGGCAGCCTGGACGAACTGAAGAAAGACCCCGTTCAGGTCCGCAAGTTCTTCAAGATGTACAACGAGAGCTTCTCCCAGTCGGTATACAACTTTATTCCGCTTACGGACAAGGAGATAGACGAAGAGGCGGCTGGCATGCTGCGCTTCGTGTCAGACAAAGCCTCCAGCATCCTGCTGGATGAGCACGGCGAGCTTGTGGCCTTCGGCATATCCTTCCCCAGCATTTCAAAAGCCCTTCAGAAAGCGCGCGGCCATCTTTTCCCGTTCGGTTGGTACTATCTGATGAAGGCGATGAAGAACTTCGAAACAACAGACCTTATGATAAACGGCGCCGTGCCCGAGTGGCAGAACAAGGGCGTGTCTGCGGTCTACTACAAGGAAATGGCAGACAAGGCCATCAAGATAGGCAACCGCTGGGCCATATCCAACCCGCAGATAGAGAGCAACAGCGCCGTGAACATTTGGAACAGCTACGAGCACGAGCCGTTTATGAGGCGCCGTTGCTACATTAAGGAGATTTGAGTTATGGCAGCAGAGAATACGCTATTGGAAAAAGTCCTTTCGCTTGAAGGCAAGTTCCAGTCCATCCAGGACCAGCTCTCAGATCCGGGCGTAATGTCCGATATGAAGAGGTACGTCCAGCTCAACAAGGACTACAAGGAGCTTGAGCCCATCATTGCCAAAGGCCACGAATACGAGAAAACTTTGTCGGACCTGCAGTCCGCAAAGGACATCCTCCTGAACGAGAAAGACGACGAGCTGCGCGAGATGGCCCGCGAGGAAATTGCGGACCTCGAGCCCAGGCTCCCCGAGCTTGAACAGGAGATCAAACTCCTCCTCATCCCGGCCGACCCCGACGACGGCAAGAACGCCATCATAGAGATCCGCGGCGGCACCGGAGGAGACGAGGCTGCAATATTTGCGGGAGACCTTTTCCGTATGTACCAGCACTTTGCCGAGCGCCGCGGCTGGAGGCTCGAGGTCACCGACCAGGCCCCCGGCACTTCCGGCGGTTTCAAGCAGATAGTCTTCAAGCTCAGCGGAGACGGCGTGTACGGAGTAATGAAATACGAGTCCGGCGTGCACCGCGTGCAGCGCGTTCCCCAGACCGAGACTCAGGGCAGGATCCAGACCTCGGCCGCTTCCGTGGCCGTTTTCCCCGAGGCGGGCGAGTTCGACGTAGACCTGAGCTGGGACGATATCAGGCTTGATCTGTTCTGCTCTTCCGGTCCCGGCGGCCAGGGCGTCAACACCACCTATTCCGCCGTGCGCCTCACCCATATCCCTTCGGGCCTTGTCGTGCAGTGCCAGGAGGAGCGCTCGCAGCTCAAGAACAAGGACCGCGCTTTCGAGGAACTACGTACCAGGCTCTATAACCTCGAGCACCAGAAGTATCTGGACGGCATCGCCGCCAAGCGCAAGACTATGGTGAGCACCGGAGACCGCTCCGCCAAAATCCGCACTTATAACTATCCCCAGGGTCGTGTAACTGACCATCGCATCAACTGGAGCATGTACAACCTCCCCGTCTTCATGGACGGAGACATCCAGGAGTGCATAGACCAGCTTCAGATCGCAGAAAACGCCGAACGCCTCAAAGAGGCCGGCGAATAGTCCGATAAAAGAAAGGCCGAATGCTAATGCACTCGGCCTTTATTATGCTCTGTCGTCCGGTGTCTCGGAACGATACTTATGCTTTTCTAAAAGCGATACATGCATTGTGCCCTCCAAAACCGAAGGAATCTGAAAGGCTGAGCGTGAGCGGGGCCTCAAGAGCCTTGTTGGGGGTGTAGTCCAGGTCGCAGGCGGGGTCGGGAGAATCCAGGTTGATGGTGGGAGGAACTATTCCTTCCTTGAGCGCAAGGATGGCTGCAATGGCCTCCGCTGCGCCGGTAGCGCCGAACATATGGCCGTGCATCGATTTGGTGCTGCTGATGTGGATCTTGTAGGCGGCGTCGCCGAAAGCGAGCTTGTATGCTGCCGTTTCTGCAACATCGTTCAGCTGGGTACCTGTGCCGTGGGCGTTGATGTACGTGACGTCCTTGTCGGGATTGAAGCCTGCCTGGTCAAGAGCCTCGCGTATGCAGCGGGCCTGTGTGCTGCCGTCGGGCCTGGGGGCCGTAGCGTGATAAGCGTCGCATGTGGAGCCGTAGCCCACCATCTCAGCATAAATATGCGCGCCGCGGGCGATTGCGTGCTCCATTTCTTCCAGAATGAGCACGGCCGAGCCGTCTGCCATCACGAAACCGCTGCGGTTTGCGTTGAAGGGGAGACTGGCGTACTTGGGATCTTCTGCCCTGGCTAGGGTGCGGGCGTTTCCAAAGGCGGCTGCGCCGATGGGGATGGCGCAGTGGTCCGTACCGCCGGTAATAACCGCGTCCGTGTAGCCGTGAAGAACGGCACGGTATGCTTCTCCGATAGAGTGGGTTGCGGTTGCGCAGGCGGTGACGATATCTATGCAGGAGCCTTGTGCGCCGTATTTGATGGCAATCTGGCCGCCCGCCATGTCAGAAATCATTGTGGGGACGAAGAGGGGAGAGATCCACTGGCCGCTGGGGTCCTCGACCATCTTCATGATCTCTCTCTGGATGGTGGCGAAGCCGCCGATTCCGGAGCTCACGTATGTTGACAGACGGTCTGCCTCTATGTTTTCTCCCACCACAAGGCCGGAATCTTTCATTGCCTGGTAGGCGGACGCCATTGCAAAAATGGTGAAAGGATCCTGCTTGCGGATGAAGGGCTTGTCCATGCCGTATTCCTCGGGGTTGAAGTCCTTTATCTTTCCGGCTATCTTGACGGGGAGGCCCGCCTCTTCGAATTCCGCTATATAGTCAAGGCCGCAAACGCCGCCCTTGAGACTGTTCCAAAAGGTCTGGACGTTATTTCCGATACAGGAGATAACGCCGAGTCCGGTTACTGCTACACGTCTTTCCATTGCTGTTTTGTAATAGGCCGCAAATATACAAATTTTTCGTATATTTGCACTTATGCCAAGGCTCTCAGACCAGCTTCCGCGTTTCCTTCTGGGCAAGCACCAGCTCACGGCGACAGTCACTTTCGCCGCCTTCTGGTCCATCGTGTTCCTGCTTCTGAGCATACCTTTCTCACACAACGCCTGGTTCTCCCTCGGTCGCAGCGAGGCATTCGTTTTCACCATAGTTTTCTACCTGCTGTCCCTTGCCATCGTATCTTTCAGCAATGTGGCAAAATATGCCCTTCGTGGCGCTCAGAACTTCACAGTGGGGCGCTTTATCCTCTGGGCAGCAGGCGAAATAGTGCTCATATCGCTCATCTACGCCTTTTTCACCGTAGAAGGAGTAAAATACGGCGTCATTACGTCTGAGCATTCCAGTTTCGGGCGTATCCTGCTAGGCGCGCTGGCATATTCCACTATGTCCATCGGCGTGCCTTATCTCATCGCCGCCCTGTACCTTATGATAGAAGAGAAGGATAACACCATCCGCCTTATGAGCTACTCGGAGGTGGTGAGCGATACCCCCATCCAGCCAAGTGAAGAGAGCCGCATCACCCTTTTCGACAACAGCGGCGCCCTAAAGTTCTCCGTGAGCCCGGACAGCCTCTTCTTCATAGAGTCAGACGACAACTACATCCAGGCCTGGTACGAGGACTCGTCCGGAGAAATGCGCAAATATATGCTCCGCTGCCGTCTCAAGACGGTGGAGGACAGCTTTGCGGAAAGCGACCTCGTGCGCTGTCACCGCAAATACATCATCAACATCCGCAAGGTGCGGGTGCTCTCTTCCGGCAAAGACGGCTACAGCGTCCAGCTGGACAGCGACTCCACCCCCGTCATCCCGGTTTCAAAGACATACGAGCAGGCCGTGCTTGCCCGTTTCAATTCAAGGTAAAAGATTATGTGGCAGAGAATTCAAACACTCTATCTGGCAATAGCCACGGGCCTCGTGGCGGCATTGTTCTTCTGTGACAAGGCACAGGGTGTGGCCTTCACCTCATATTGGCCGTATACGGTGCTGCTTGTCATCATCACCATTCTGAACGTCCTTGCGCTCACCACCTGGAAGATCCGCATATTCCAGGTCCGCACCGCCGTGTTGTCCGCCATCATCACGCTGGCGTTCCAGGCCTGGCTGGTGGTAGACTTCCTGGTAACGGGCAACGACCCTCTGTTCAAGGTACCCGCCATCTTTCCGCTCGTCGCCGTGATCCTTGACGTCCTTGCCGCCCGCTCCATCTGGGCGGACGAGCTTATGGTGCGCAGCGCCTCACGCCTCCGTTCTTCAAAGAGAAAACACTAAAAACATATCAATCATGAGAATCCCAGAATCAGAACTTATCATCAACGGTGACGGCTCCGTATTCCACATCCACCTCAAGCCCGAGGAACTGGCCGACAATGTCATCATGGTGGGAGACCCCTCCAGGGTGGATATGATAGGAGAGTACCTCGAGGACATAGAGTTCCGCCACGAGTCGCGTGAATTCGTTTCCATCACGGGCAAGCGCAACGGCAAACGCATCACGGCCCTCTCCCACGGCATCGGCCCCGACAATATCGACATCGTGATGACCGAGCTTGACGCCCTTGCAAACGTAGATTTCCAGACCCGTGAGGTCAAGCCCGAACACAAGGCTCTCAACATCATCAGAATCGGTACCTCCGGCGCCCTGCACGCAGACATCCCCCTGGGCAGCTACGTGCTTTCACACATCAGCGTTGGTTTTGACGGCGTAATGAACTGGTACGCAGACAGGGACAAGGTCACCATCCCGGCGGTAGAAGATGCTTTCAAAAAGCACATGAACTGGAATCCCACGCTCCCGTCTCCTTACTTTGTAAAGGCTTCTCCCAAGATCATCAACCTTTTCAAAGATGTCACGGTAAAGGGCGTCACCATCTCCGCCCCCGGCTTCTACGGCCCTCAGGGACGCGTAGTGCGTCTTCCCCTGGCAATGCCCAATATGCTTGAGGACATAGAGAGCTTCCGCTTCACAGAGGCCGGAGAGGACTACAAGATCACCAACTTCGAGATGGAAAGCTCGCCCCTGGCCGGCTTTGCAGCCCACCTCGGCCACAACGCCAGCACCGTCTGCTGCATCATCGCCAACCGCTACCTCCAGAGCTCCAACCCCGACTACAAACCCGCCATCCGCAAACTCGTCGAGCTTGCAGTCGACAGAATGTCTACGCTGTAAGAGGTCGGATATAGTTTCCGCCGCGGTGCCTTATTGGGTTCTGCGGAGTCAAAAGAAATCGGATATTTTTGCAGGCTCGCAAAAATATCCGACTTTTTTGACCCCACCGCAAGCGGTCCCCCCTCTTCCTCGCCGAGGGCGGCAAGCCCGCAGAACCCAATAAGGCACCGCGGCTAAGATAAAAAAAACTGAAAACTAACTTACGT
>JAGCCD010000007.1 GCA_017651785.1 Bacteroidales bacterium | reverse complement strand
GTCCAGGTGTAGTACTGCTGATAGAGGTAGCGGCCGTCGGTCTGGAATCCGTCAATGCCCACATAGGCCTCGGTGGCTCCGGAGAAACCTGCGGAAGTCCTGATCCTGAGCAGCTTGACGGCGTTGCTTCCTTTGAGGAAGTCCTCGTTGGAAGCGGTCCAGCCAAAGGAAACGGTGGGATAAAGGACGTAGCGCTTGCCCGGCGCGTATGCGTCGCTGCCGAAGAGCGACAGGCCCACTGCTGCATCGTAACGGTTGTCGTACGAATAAGCGGCGCGTGCGGTGTAGTTGATGTAACGGTATTTCCAGTTATAGAACGAGGAACCGTTGCCGTTGTAGTCCGAGATGTGGGCGCCCAGGGTGGCGTCGAGCTTGCTGAGGTCAAAGTCGGCGTTCCATCCAAGGATAACGTTGCCCTGCATCCAGCGCTCCTTGCCCGAAGACGAATATCCGTTGGAACGGATGTAGGTGGAAACGTCCGAAGTCTGCGGCACGCCGTCGATGTATCTGGCGTAGGTGCGGGTCTTGGCGGTGTTTCCTATGGTCTTGGAGTAGAAGGAGAAGCCCTCCTGCAGGTACAGGCCCTTGAGAAGGAACCCGAGGTCTTCCTTGAACTTGAAGTTGGCCTGAAGCACTTTGGTGCGGCTGGTGGTCCATCCGAGTCCGGTGAGCGAACCCACGGGGTTGTTGGGGTGAACCGACGTGCCGGAGAACTTGGAGATGGGGTCAGTGGCCAGCTCGTCGAAAACGGGATATACGTTTGCGGGATAGCTCATTACATCGTTCACAAGCTGGTAGACGCTGTAATTTGGACGGGACCTGTCTTCCAGGCGGCCTCCGATGTCTACGCCGACCGAGAGGATGTCATTGAGCTTCATGTCCAGGTTGGTACGCACGCCGTACTTGGCAAACGAGACGTTGTGCGTACGGTCATTGTTCTGGACGTTCAGAAAGCCCTGCTGGTTGGCGTAGTCGAGCACGATGTTGTACTTGGCGTTCTGCGTGCCTCCGCGCATGGAGAGGGTGCCCTCGCCGTATGCCGCGGTGCGCTTGAATACCTCGTCGTACCAGTCTACGTCAACTCCGTTGCCGGCCTTGTACTCGTTCATTACCTCGAAGTCGTAGTAGGGATCCCATTCGCGGCCGTGGTCGTTGCTCCAGGCCTGGTTGTACAGGCGGGCGTAGTCGTACGAGCCAAGGGGCTTGGCTATGTTTATGGGCATCTGCACGCCGCCCCTGGTCTTGAACGTGATGACCGGAGCGCTTTCCGTGCCGCGTTTGGTGGTGATGAAGATTACGCCGTTGGCGCCGTTCATGCCGTAAAGGGCCAGGTCGGCGGCGTTCTTGCATATGGTCACGGATTCGATTTCCTCGGGCGACATATAGTTTATGTAGTCGCTCTTCACCTCGAAGCCGTCGACAAAGATCTTGAGGGTGTTAACATCCACTCCCTGGGCGTAGGAACCTATGCCGCGTATCATCATTCTGGCGCTGCCGCTGCCGGGCATGGCGTCGGTGCGCAGCACGGTGAGTCCCGGATACTTTCCTTCCAGGCCGGCGGTAAAGTTGGCCATGTCCTGGGAGAAAGCCGCAAAGGAGGAACCCGCAAAGAGGAATCCAGTCAGCGCAAGGATGCGTATGATGTCGTGTCTTTTCATTGTCTTTACGGATTAAGCGTTAAAAGCCGGGGTTCTGGACTATGAGACCTTTGTTCACCTCGTCCTGACGGAACGGCTCCAGGAACCACTTGGGGTGCCAGTAGCCGGTGTAGGAATAGGCGTCCCAGTAAGAAATGAGGGCGTCCATCGTGTTCTCGCCGCCGGTGCGGAGGAAGGAGATCTCCGTCATGGGGCCACCCAGGATGCTGGTGCCAATGTCGGGATGCTTCCAGTGCTTGACGTCGTAGTACCTCTGGTTCTCCTCGAAGAATTCGAGGGCCTTCTCCCTCACTATGAGCTCGCGGAGCTTGGCCTGGTTGCTCTCTGTTACAGAAGGCAGGCCGGCGCGGTTGCGGATGATGTTGAGGTAGCGGAGGGCGTTTGCCGTTTCTCCTATCTCGTTGTATGCCTCTGCCAGGTGCAGGTAGTTCTCTGCAAGCCTGAAGAGGGGGAACTCGAACCAGCGGCGGGCGCCGGCGTGATAGTAGAATTTGGTGGGAACACCTATTGAGCGGCCCTCGGTTGCGCGGGACATCCTTTCGGCCACGTTTTCGTTCTCAGTGAAGCTGCCCATATAGTAGATGCCCTCGTTCCAGCGGGAGTCGCCGTCGTTGGAGCGGCCGTACTTGCCGGGGACGCAGATGTCTACGCGGAAGCGAGGCTCTATCTTGTCGATGTTGGCGGCAAAGTCTTCGATGGGGCGCGGAGCGGCCTCGCCGACCCTGGGCCAGTCGATCTCTCCTCCGTCCTTATCCCTGTAGAGGCGCACGAAGTTGGTGAGCACGCCGCGCTGGGAGCGCTCGCCCGGATCGCAGTATGCGGACCAGTTGTAGCCCTCGGTCATGTTGTTGTAGACCTGCTGGTCGGACTCGATCTTGAACGCGAGGATTATCTCCGGTCCGTTGAGCTCGGACACGCCG